>CAYJNA010000210.1:0-1540 GCA_964371225.1 uncultured Desulfovibrionaceae bacterium | reverse complement strand
TGCCCCGCTATTTTTGTTCTGAAGGCTACGCGGATTTTCCAGAAAAGAGTTGTATTACGAGCACACCTAAAAGGATGAGCCCAATGCCTATGATAGAAGCAAGGTCGAGCTTTTGCCCATAGAGAAAAAAAGCGAGGATGGCAGTGCCTATAATGCCTAAGCCTGACCAGAGCGCGTACACAATGCCCACGGGGATGGTTTTTACCACATGTCCCAGCATATAAAATGCCAAAGCGTAACCAAAAATAACAAGGATGGAGGGCAGAAAAACTGTAAAGCCCTTGGTTGCTTTAAGTGCTGTGGTGGCGGCAATTTCCGAAATAATAGCTACTGCCAGTAAGATGTATCCGTTCATATATTCTCTTTTATATGGTCTAAGTTGTCAAATTACCACCATTAAAGGTGGTTATAATGCTAGAGCCGCAATTACTTTACCGTAAGTATAATGTCAAATATTGCCCTAGAGTGTAGAAGGGGTAAGTTACCCAAAATAGACTTCCTACAAATGGTATCTATGCTATTTTAAAATAGTATTGACAGCATAAAGTGTGAAATGGTAAAAAATGGGTATTGAGTGGGTATGTGTGCAGGGGGTATATGGTGGAAAAGCAAGATTACTTTGAACTTTTGGAAGCCTTGTTACAGGATGTGCCGTATTTTTTAGAAAGGTGGTCCTTGCGCATGGAAAAAATGGGCTACTTGCAGCACACCACCGCAAAACATGCCGATTGCAAACAGGCTTTGAAAGATTTCGTAACCATATTGCAAAAACACTGGCTTAGGGATGATTTTGTTTTAGATTTTACATGGCTTTTACAACAAAATAGTTCTTGGGCGCAAAGTCTTGTTATGTCTGCCCGTAAACATCGCATGCGCGGCATAACGGTGCATATGTATTTGGGATGCTTTAAAACCTTTATACAAAGCATTATGGATTGCCTTGAAAAGAAAAGGGCTACACCAGCCCAAACACTTTTGGCCATACAACACGTGGCGCTCTACGCTGATGCGCTTGAGCTGCTTTTTTTGCAAGATTGGATGCAGCTTTTTCCGGAATTGGCTGAACAAAAGCTGGAGCAAACCAATAGATTGCTTACTTTAGAAAAATGCCGTTTAGAAAATCTTTTTAATGCCACATCGGAGCTTATTTTTTATGTGGACGCGCAAGGGGTGGTTACCAATGTCAATGCGGCAGTGCGCGAGCTTTTTTCCTTAGCGCATGTTCTTGGGAAGAATATATGCTGTGTTTTGTCCATGCAGCAAAGTTCCATGGAACATCTGTTGGAAAAATATACCCAGCACACATTGGAAGAAATTCGCCCAAAGTCCATGGCGCAAGTGTTTAAAATGGCTGTGGCCGGCGTGCAAACTGTGAGTATGGCCTGTAATGAATACATTGTGATTTTGACAGATATCAGCGCACATGTGAGCCATAGAGAATTGCTTGAACGCACGGTGCAAGAAAGAACCGATGCCTTGCAGCAAGAAAAAGAACATTTGCAAGAGATGAATATAACCTTACGCACTGTTTTGCAAAGTA
>CAYJNA010000209.1:0-1560 GCA_964371225.1 uncultured Desulfovibrionaceae bacterium | reverse complement strand
GATTGCATACATATAAAAAACCTCCAAAAGAGAAAGTGGTATTTGCCTTACTTTTTCCTCTTTGTCAAGGGAGAAAGTGGGCAAAGTAAAATTAAATATACATGCTGAAATATTAGTTCTAGTATTTCAGCATGCTATGCTTTATTTGTTTTATGCTGGGAAGAAGGCCTCTGCCTTGACGCAGACTAGCCGCAAGGCACCAAAGCACCAAGGGCTTTCTCTCCCCACAAAAAAATATTTTTACAAAGACGCCTTTAAACGTGCCAAGGCTTCATCGGTATTGGCAGGAGCCGCAAAAGCCGTGAAGCGCGCATAGGTTTCGCCGCTGGGGCCAAAACCGGCACCTGGGGTACAAACCACATGGGCATTATCCAGTACATGCTGGAAGAAGTCCCAAGAAGGTGTATAGCCATTGCCAAGCTTAGGAGTGCGAATCCACACATAAGGAGCGTGCTCACCGCCATACACTTCCATACCCATATTTTTAAGGGTTTGGCGTACTTTAGTAGCATTATCCATATAGCCTTTTACTATGGCGGCGCTTTCGGCTTGACCTTCAGCGCTATGTACGGCCGCAGCGGCCTTTTGCACAATGTAAGGGCAACCATTATACTTGGTGCATTGGCGGCGGTTCCACATGGCATTAAGGTCTACTTTTTGTCCCTTCACTTGAATGTCTTTGGGAACCACAGTGTAGGCGCAACGAAGGCCTGTAAAACCTGCAGTTTTAGAATAAGAGCGGAACTCCACAGCCACTTCACGAGCGCCGTCAATTTCATAAATGCTGTGCGGAATATCATCACCGCTGATGAAGGCTTTGTAAGCAGAATCATAAAGGATGATGGCGCCATTGTTACGTGCATAGTCTACCCAAGCTTTTAAGGCATCGCGATTAAGCACGGTACCTGTGGGGTTGTTGGGGTAGCAAAGGTAAATAACGTCCGGTGTTTCCTTAGGGAAGTCAGGTACGAAATTATTTTCGGCGGTGCATGGCAAGTAAATAAGCTTATCCCAATTGTCATTGACAAAAGAGCCTGTGCGGCCACTCATGGCGTTGGAGTCCACATATACTGGGTATACAGGGTCTGTAACGGCAATGCGTACATCATCGGCAAAAAGCTCTTGAAAGTTACCCACATCGCACTTAGCACCGTCGCTTACAAAAACTTCATCGGCGCCAATGTCCATGCCACGTGCTTTATAGTCACTAGCTACAATGGCTTCACGCAAGAAGTCATAACCCTGTTCTGGGCCATAACCCTTAAAAGAACTCTTGGTGCCCATTTCGTCGGTGGCTTCGTGCAAAGCTTTAATGACAGCAGGGGTGAGCGGTACAGAAACATCACCAATACCCAAGGAGATAACGTTGATGTCCGTGTTGGCAGCTTGGAAAGCACGCACGCGACGGCCAATTTCTGCAAATAAGTAAGAGCCTGGAAGCTTTGCATAATGGGGATTTACTTGAAACATATATTAATCCTTTAAAAAGTTAGATTTTAGCATGTGATTTTTCTGGGAGGGGAAACGTTTTTTAGGAAAAAAAAGTTTCCCCTCCCAGAC
>CAYJNA010000208.1:0-1584 GCA_964371225.1 uncultured Desulfovibrionaceae bacterium | reverse complement strand
GGGTATATATGGCTTCATTAAAAGACGTAAAAATGAAAATCGTGGGGGTTGGCAAAACCAAGCAAATCACCAAGGCCATGAATATGGTGGCCTCGGCGAAATTGCGCGGTGCCCAAACCCGCATTGAGCGCTTTCGCCCCTATGCCGAAAAATTCCAAGCCATGCTTGTGGATTTAGCAGGCAAAGCAGAAGATAGCGCCCATCCTTTGCTGGAAACTCACGATGAAAAAAAGGTGTGCACCATTATTCTTGTCACTTCAGACAGAGGACTTTGTGGTAGCTTCAATGGTAACTTGATTACGCAAGCCTTTAAGCTTGCCGCACAAAAAACCAGCGAAGGTATGGAAGTAAAGTTCATCTGCATGGGCAAGAAGGGCCGTGACGCCGTTGCCAAGACAAATTACGAAACCTTACTTTCCTTCGGGGATAGAATGGGGAGTTTTGACTTTGCATTGGCTGGGCAAATGGGTAATGAGGTGATGCATGGCTATGAAAGCTTAGTCATGGACGAAGTCTTCCTCATTTTTGGCGAGTTTATCTCCATGGGCAAACAAGTGCCCGTGGTGCAAACTTTGCTCCCCATTGCTAAACCTACGGTGGAAGCTGAGGCTGAAGGCACAGATGGCCCGGGTCAACAATATCTGTATGAGCCTCAAGAAGAGTTGCTCCTTGCAGAACTTTTGCCCCGCTATGTGAAAGTACAAATATATCGTGGCTTACTGGATACATCAGCAAGCGAACATGCTGCCCGCATGGCAGCCATGGACAACGCCACACGCAATTGTGACGACATGAATCGCTTATTGACCCTTCTCTATAATAAGACACGTCAGGCCGCCATCACAACGGACCTTATGGATATTGTGAGCGGCGCCGAAGCGCTGAATGGCTAACCATGGGAGCGTAATAAAATGAGTGCAAATACTGGTAAAATTGTTCAAGTCATCGGCGCAGTTGTCGACGTTGACTTTTCGGGCGGCGAATTGCCAAACATTTTCAATGCCCTAGATGTAAAAAACCCTAACAATAGCGATGCACCTGACCTTGTGGTAGAAGTGGCGCAACACCTTGGTGATAATGTAGTTCGTACCATCGCCATGGACGCCACCGAAGGCCTTGTGCGCGGTATGGAAGCTGTGGATACAGGTAAGCCCATCATGGTGCCTGTAGGTAAAGCTGCTGTAAACCGTATTATGAACGTGCTTGGCCGTCCTGTGGACGAAGCCGGCCCCATTGAAGCAGATAAATACTATCCTATTCACCGTCCTGCCCCTGAGTTTACTGAGCAAAACACCAATGTTGAGCTTTTGGAAACAGGCATTAAGGTTGTGGATCTTCTCGTACCCTTCCCTAAGGGTGGCAAGATGGGTCTGTTTGGCGGCGCCGGTGTAGGTAAGACAGTTATTCTCATGGAAATGATCAACAACATTGCTAAGCAGCACGGCGGTAGCTCCGTGTTCGCAGGTGTTGGTGAGCGTACCCGTGAAGGCAATGACTTGTACCATGAACTCAAAGACGCTGGCGTACTTGAACGCGCCACACTTGTTTATGGTCAGATGAACGAACCTCCAGGAGCCCGTGCTC
>CAYJNA010000207.1:0-1708 GCA_964371225.1 uncultured Desulfovibrionaceae bacterium | reverse complement strand
AAGAAATCCAAAAGAAAAAAGCATAGCGTTATAAAGCGCAATCTGCTTTGTCAGAGAGAAAATCCAGACAACTTATGTATGTCTTTATACACTGCGTTGCCTGGATTTTCTCTCTTCCTCGCATCTCACGCTTTCTAACACTATGTTAGAAAATCTGAATGTAAGGAAGAATATATCAGGGTCTTGTTTTACGAGACCCTTTATTTTTACCCTTGCATAGCCCTTGTCCCTTTGTTATATGCTTACCATCTTGCAGATATGAATTCTCATGCGGCAAGGCATTTCATACAAAGAACCAACTCTTGTCGCCGTGAAAAATTTTTGAAGGGTGGATGGGGGTGTGGGGCTGACCCCCACAAAAAACTATTTTATACTATAACAGGACTTACCATGGCTTTACCTAAAGGTTTTAGAATTGGCACCGCCAATGCGCAATTTCGTCGTGCCCAGCGTGACGACGTTGCCATTATGCTTTCAGATGTACCTTGCTCGGTGGCAGGGGTTTTTACAACCAATGCATTTAAAGCAGCCCCTGTGCTGGAGTGTGAACGTATTTTAGCTTTAGAAAATGCTGATATTCGTGCAGTTATGGTAAATTCCGGTCAAGCTAATGCCTGTACTGGTGATGAAGGTCTTGCCAATTGTAAAGAAACTTTACGCCTTATGGCTGAAGTTGTGCAGATGCATCCAGACCAAATATTGCCCATGTCCACAGGGGTTATTGGTAATCAGCTTATTATGAATCTTTGGCCTGAGGCTGTGACCATGTTGGGTGAAAGTCTTGGTACCAAAGATGAAGAGCATTTTACCAAAGCCATGATGACCACAGATGCTTTCCCCAAGTTTTGTGATCGCGAAATACAGTTGAGCAAGGGATCCATTCATCTTGCAGGTATGACCAAGGGCGCTGGCATGATTTGCCCTAATATGGCCACCATGTTGGCTGTGGTAGCTTGTGATGCAGGTGTGGATAAGGCCTTGTGGCAAAAACTTTTTGTGGATGCTGTTAATGTGACTTTTAATCGTGTGACTGTGGATGGTGACACTTCCACCAATGACACTGTGCTTGGCTTTGCTAACGGCGCTTCAGGTATTGTTGTTACAGAAAACGACACAGATGATGTGCGTATTTTGCGTGAAGCTTTGGAAGAAATCCTCGGTTCTTTGGCATATATGCTCGTGCAGGATGGAGAAGGCTCTTCTAAAGTTATTCGCATTGAAGTGGAAGGTGCTAAAAATGATGCAGATGCAGAAAAAGTAGCGCGCACAGTGGGGCATTCACAATTGGTAAAAACAGCCATGTACGGACGTGATGCCAACTGGGGGCGTATTATTGCCGCAGTGGGAAGAAGCGGTGCGGATTTTAATCCTTCCGAAGTACGTATGTCTCTTTGTGGTGTGGAGCTTTTTATTGCAGGACAACCCACACGCGGTAATCATGATGCAGCTCTCGAAGAGCCTTTACGCGGACGTGATGTCACCATCAATATAGGCATGGGAAATGGGGAAGGAAGCTATGTGCTACTGGCTTCTGATTTATCTCATGATTATGTTACTTGTAATGCAGATTACAGAACATAATAGCTGATTTTTTCATATAAAAAAAGGCATGGGGGCTGACGCTTCCATGCCTTTTTTTATGTATATTATCTGAGTCGATGCTTAAAAACGTGTTTCCACTCGTTTTTAAGAAAGGCACGCTCACTCC
>CAYJNA010000206.1:0-1825 GCA_964371225.1 uncultured Desulfovibrionaceae bacterium | reverse complement strand
TTGCAAAGTATTGAAAAAGAACGTCTTGCTATTTTAGAAGATATTGCAAAACATGTGCAGACGGTGGTACTTCCTTTTCTAGATCGTATCCCTGCGGAAGAAGATGTCACAGTACGTGAAAGCTATGTAAATCTTGTGAAAGAACAGCTTGTTCAAGTAACACAAGGCAAAACCGTACACCACCCAGGCTTGCTTGCTTTAAGCCATGTGGAAAGCAAGGTTTGTCATTTTATTCAGTCGGGTAAGTCCTCTAAAGATATTGCTCATATACTTAATATATCAGTGGAAACTGTGCAAACGCATAGAAAGAATATTCGCCGTAAACTCCATTTACATGGGAAAAATATCAATCTCTACGCCCATTTGAAGTCTTTGAGTTTTACCCTTTAATGGGTACGCTCATATACCCATTATATCCTCATTTCCCCCTCTGTTCCTTTTTTCACACAATGTATAAAAAAAAGAAATTTATATATTGGGTGGAAGAGTATGCAGCAATCTTTATGGCTTGCCCAAGGGGCAAGTTTTCTTCGAGATTTTTACGCCGCGCAAGACGCACAGCAAGTAAAAAAGGCTGTGCAAGACATTGCGCAGCACTTTGCCTTGCCCTTGGCAGAAGACGATACCACATGGCTTTCCATAGACTATGCGTATAATGCTCTTTTTGTGGGGCCAAAGGCGCCGCTATGTCCTCCTTATGCTTCTGTATATTTAGGAGAGTCTACGCTCATGGGCAAACATGCTTTGGATATACGGGCATTTTATGCGCTCTTGGGCTATGAATTGCGGGAGCAAAATCGTGTGCCCGATGATCATGTAGCTTTTATTTTTGATGCGTCACTTGTGCTTTTTAATTTGCCCGAGTCCCCCCCCTATACCACATGGAAAAAGACCTTTGTTCATGACTATTTGGTCAAATGGTTACCGTCCTTCTGTGTTTCCATACAAAAACAAGAAAATATAGAGCCGGCTTTTCTTTTGGTAGCACATGCTACACAGACATGGCTTGAAGGCGCTGCGGCTTATGTCACAGCTCAGTCTATAGAGTAAGGAGAAAAACTATGAGTGATACAGCAGATCAACCTAAAAGTCGCTTTTTACAGGGGCTTGCAACATTAGGTAAGATAGCGTCCAATCCACGCATGTTGTTTGTGCCTCAAAAGCAGGTACAACCGCCTTTTGATCAGGGCGTGTATCAAGTATTTCGTAATGCATGCCCGCGCAATTGCTACGATACTTGTAGTATAAAAACCTATGTGAAGGACGGTGCTATCCAATTTGTGGAAGGTGCTCCTGAGTCTACGTTTACCAATGGGGGCCTTTGCGTTAAAGGGCAAAGCTATACCCGTAGACCCTATAGTCCCGATAGAATTAAATATCCCATGATGCAAGATGGGCGCCGCTCCGGAAAATGGCGCCGCATTAGCTGGGATGAAGCCATGGAACATATTGCCAAAAAGATTTTGCAAATAAAAGCCAAGGATGGGAATTTATTGGGTCTGGGAATGACGAAATATTCCGGTAATTTTGGCATAACAAATTTTGCTGTAGAAGGGCTCATGTCTTCTTTGGGCTATACCACGCGCTTTGTGGGCACGCCGTGTTGGCCGGCAGGTATTGATGCGCAGCATTATGACTTTGGCGCCATGAAATGTAATGACCCAGAAGATATGGTACATGCCAAATATATCATAGTGTGGGGCGGTAATCCGGCGTGGTGCTCCATCCACTCCATGAAATACATTATGGAGGCACAAAGAAATGGGGCCACTGTGGTGGTTATTGACCCTGTGCTCACCCAAACGGCTGCCAAGAGTGATATTTT
>CAYJNA010000205.1:0-1907 GCA_964371225.1 uncultured Desulfovibrionaceae bacterium | reverse complement strand
AGCTCAATTCAAATCCATGTTTCACCGTAGAACACACGGTGCATTATCCTACACAATCCAATTAAATTTCATGCCATATAAAAAATTTGTAAAAAATTTCGCATGGGTAGAAAAATGGGTAAATTTTCGGTAATATAAAATTTACATTATAAATACAAACAATTAACTTTTAAGATGCAATCTCTTCTTCTCCGCCATAAGTAGCAACAAAATAATCCAAATTTGACCGCAAAGTCTTGTAGATACAGGCTTTGCGGTTTTTCTTTTGTCTATTGCTATCTCCGAAATATAGCCCTTAATATTCCCTCATGCATCCCAAAATTGCCGTAAAAACGTACTGCGCAGTACTGTATTTTATAGTTTATAGTGAAAACAGCTTTTAAATACCAACTAAGTACCATAAAAGGAGTAACAATATGCATACTATACTGTTACTCCTTTTTATGTATCGTTTCTATTTAACTGTATGATATTATGCCAAAGCGGCTTTAAGTTCGTTGACAAAGCGCATAAGCGGTGCTTTGGCTTCTTTTCCGTGCTCCGCAATGATTTTAACAAAAGCACTGCCCACTATGGCGCCGTCAGCATAGTCTGTAATTTCTGTTACTTGTTCTGGGCTGGATATGCCAAAACCCACGCATATGGGCAGGTCACTGTGTTTTTTGATGAGCGTAGTCATGGAGCGTAAATCTGTAGTTATTTCGCTTCGCATACCCGTAACCCCCATGGATGACACAAGATAGATAAATCCTTCCGCTTGTGTAGCAATGTTTTCTATGCGCGCGGCTGAGGTGGGAGCAATGAGGGAAACAATATCTACATTATGCTTTTGTGCATGGGGTATAATGAGGGCTTTTTCTATGACTTCATCAAAGGGCAAGTCGGGGATGATAATGCCGTTAATGCCACTTTCTTGGCATTTATGGAAAAAAGCGGCGTAGCCATAATGAAATATGGGATTCATATAGCTTAAAAATACCAGAGGAATAGACGTTTTTTGGCGTATCCTTTGCACCATAGCAAAAATACCGTCAAGAGTGGTGCCGGCCTGCAATGCTCTGGCATTGGCCGCTTCTATGACTTCACCTTCCGCAATGGGGTCGGAAAAAGGAATACCAATTTCTATGAGGTCTGCGCCGGCTTCGGCCATGGCTAAAATATATTCTTCACTGTGTTCAAGGCTGGGGTCGCCGGCCGTTACAAAGGTAATGAGAGATTTTTTGCCTTGCAAGGCTGTTGTTATTTTACTCATGAATAGTTACTCCTTTATAGCGCGCCATGGCCGCCACGTCTTTATCTCCGCGCCCTGAAAGGCATACGATGATATTCTCATCTTTGCCAAAATTTGCGGCAATTTTCTTCACATGGGCTATGGCATGGGCGGACTCAATGGCAGGGATGATGCCTTCCATTTTAGCTAAGTATTCAAAAGCTTCCACAGCTTCAGCATCGGTCACGGGCACATAGCTTGCTCTTTGTGTATCTTGTAAATGGGCATGTTCGGGGCCAATGCCGGGGTAGTCAAGCCCAGCGGAAATGGAATATACCTCGGCAATTTGTCCATAATCATCCTGACAGAAATAGGATTTCATGCCGTGGAAGATGCCCACTGCGCCTTTGGCCATGCTGGCGGCGTGTTTATCTGTATCAATGCCCTTGCCCGCCGCTTCACAACCTATGAGTTGTACGTTTGCATCCTCCACAAAGTGGTGAAACATGCCCATGGCATTACTGCCGCCACCCACACAGGCCACCACCGCCGCCGGAAGCTTGTTTTCTATGGCTAGAATTTGCTCCCTTGCTTCAAAGGAGATGACGCTTTGAAAATCACGTACCATAAGGGGGAAAGGATGCGGCCCCACCACAGAGCCCAGTACATAATGGGTATCGTGTACGCGCATGGTCCA
>CAYJNA010000204.1:0-1916 GCA_964371225.1 uncultured Desulfovibrionaceae bacterium | reverse complement strand
AGTGCCTCTGGTAAAATTCTTGCCCATGACGTGGACGGTGATGCGCTTACCACAACAATAAATGATGAAGAGCTCAGCCTTGAAAGTGGTGTTGAAACCAGCATTTCCGGCAAATACGGTGACCTTGTGGCTCAAGCCGATGGTTCTTTTGAGTACCAATTAGTGTCAAACCCTGACGATGACCGTTATACAACTGTACAAAAACTCACCGCCGGACAAAAGGTAACGGAAACCTTCACTATAGAGACGAGTGATGATGCAAGCTCCGCAAGCAAAACCCTCACCTACACCATCTACGGGCAAAATGACGCGCCCACTGTTGAAGCGCATGATGTATACAATCCACAAGGTGTCTTCACCAATGAAGATTTTACAGGCTTTATCAAGGGTGGCGACGCAGAAACCGCCGATAGTGCTTTAAAATATGCGTTAGTCAATGATATTGGCACAGCCTACGCTGGTGTTACTAAAGGCACTACCACCACCTATACCACAGAATATGGCGTTGTGACCTTACAACGTGTGGTGGAAAGTGACTTTGCCACCGAAGCAGACTTTGAAGCCAATGCACTAGGTTATAAATACAAATTTGAGCCTAATTATGAGCACCCAGCCCTTGCTACTTTGGCTGAAGGTGAATCATTTAATTTGCCTTTTCATGTAGAAGTGCGTGATGCTCAAGGGCTTGCTTCTGAAAGTGTGGACTTGAATCTTACTGTGGAAGGACGTGGCGTATTCATATTCGATGGGCAACTATCTTCTGAATTTTATGACCTACCCTTTGCAATTACCCCCGAGGATGTGTTGTTCGCTAACGTTATTGCCATAGATGCAAATGGTAATCCTATACGTGCCGTGCCTGTAGACGCAGATGATAATCCCACAGATATTCCCGCTGACATTGCGGGTTATTATATTCCAGGTGCGCATGGCAAATTATTTTTCTCTGCTAGTGATACAGAACAAGCGCGTTATGTGCCCAGCACAATGACCGACAATCCTGCTTTAGAAGTCTTTACCTTCAAAATTCGTGAAGATATTGGCTCAGCCTATGGTGACCCCATAAACTGGACTTTAGGAAGCAAGGAAGGTGTCACACTCTCGTCTGCGACTTTCACCGATAAACCCCTCATAGATGCAGGTGTCGGGCGTGATAGAGATGGCGATGATATTACTTCCACATCCCCTCATACCGCCTATGCTGGCGATTTGACCGCCAGAGGTAGTATGGAGCTTGGCGGTGAAATGACTGTCAGCAAGTATGTACTCTTTAATGCTAATGGCGATGCTTACGAAGGCAGGACAAGCGGTGCCAATAGCACCTATGTGACCGAATATGGCACTGTAACTCTTTCCAGAACCGCTGATGGCGTTAATTATTCCTTAACGCTTAATAAAACCAGCGAAGCCATACAAGCTCTTGACCATAACGACGGCTTTGCCCTGACCTTCCAAATTGCCGCTCAAGACGCAAAAGGTAGCATTTCTGAACCTTCGTCCGTCACATTCAATGTCACCGGCACCAACGAAGCCCCCGTCTTAAGCATTATGAGGGATGCCAATGACGTCACCGTCAATGCCAATGAAAATCTTTATGATACCTCAGCCACGGGTAAAATCATTATTAATGATGCCGATGCCGGTGACCACTTCATGAACCAGACCTTAACGGGTAAGGCTACACTTGTGTCTGGTGTGGTGGCAGAAGAGTTATCAAACGAAGAACAAGCAAATGGCACCGTGCTCGTTATTGAAGGTAAATACGGAAATCTTACCATCGATACCACAGGTAACTATGTTTATTCCTTAGCCACAGAGGGAAAGGATGGCTTTACCCAAGAACAAATAGAAGCATTGAAATTGCTTGGCAATGGTGTTAAAGCTACAGAAACCTTCACCATTACCACCACCGATAG
>CAYJNA010000203.1:0-2008 GCA_964371225.1 uncultured Desulfovibrionaceae bacterium | reverse complement strand
GTACGCCATGCGTATGTTCATTTATAAAAGACTCCTGCATAATTCATTATGTGGAATCTTTTGGAGCGTTGACCATAGTCAATGTGACCAAAAAACAAGAGTAAGCGCCATTCACTTGCGCTGTTAAGCGATTGTTTTTTGTGCCTTTTGTCCTGCACAGATACATTTTCACAAAAATACAATGTATTACAAAAGCACAAAAATACATCTCAAAAACCATTGTGCAGGACCCTTTATAAAGGAAAAAACATGCAAAAAAAAATAGAAAGTGCCCTTGCGCTCATTCGCCCTGTATTACAGCAAGACGGCGGTGACATTGAACTTGTGGAAGTAACCCCTGATAATACAGCGAAAGTACGCTTACTGGGGCGATGTAGTGGCTGCCCCAAGTCAGGGCAGACGCTTAAGAGCGTTGTGACGAAAACTCTACTCAAAACAGTTTCAGGCTTACGCAAGGTAGAAGCTGTGCAGTAATGTAAAAAATCTGGGGGAAACTCTTTAGGAAAAATTCCTCCGGCTCCTTGTAAACCTTCATGGCGATTAGCAGCCTCTTTAAAAAATGCTAGGCATGAAGGGAGAAGGGAATGTTAGATTATATATTTTGGAGAAAACATGTCTACAGTAAGAACACGATTTGCCCCTAGCCCCACAGGACATTTACATATAGGGGGAGCACGTACCGCGTTATTTTGTTGGTTGCTTGCCCGTCATCATGGTGGTGAGTTTTATTTACGCATTGAGGATACAGACCTTGAGCGTTCTAAGCAAGAATATACCGATTCCATTTTAGCATCCATGCGCTGGTTGGGCTTGGACTGGGACGGTGAGCTGGTGTATCAAACTCAACGTACGGCAGAGTATAATGCCGCTGTGGATAAACTTCTTGCTGGTGGGCATGCTTACTGGTGTTCTTGTACGCCGGAAGAAGTGGACGCCATGCGCGAAGAAGCCAAGGCAAAAGGGGAAAAACCTCGCTACAATGGGTGCTGCCGTGAAAAAAATGTAGGGCCTGGTGAAGGGCATTGCGTGCGTTTGCGCATTCCTGCTACGGGCAAGGTGAGCTTTGACGATATGGTTAAGGGTCTCATTGTGGTGGATGTGGCTGAACTGGATGATATGATTATTCGCCGTTCTGATGGTATGCCCACATATAATATGGCTGTGGTGGTAGATGACCATGGCATGGGTATCACACATGTCATGCGTGGTGATGACCATATTTCCAACACACCGCGACAAATTCTAATTTATAATGCCTTGGGCTTGGAATTGCCACGTTTTGGACACGTGCCCATGATTTTAGGGCCGGATAGACAAAAGCTTTCCAAACGTCACGGCGCGCGCGCCACCATAGAATATGAGCAGGATGGGCTTTTACCAGAAGCTCTGGTCAATTACTTGGTGCGTCTTGGTTGGTCGCATGGAGATCAAGAAATTTTTGGACTAGATGAACTTATTCAGCTCTTTGATGGCACCAGCCTCAATGCTGCTGCTTCGGCCTTTGATCCAGATAAATTACAATGGCTTAATGCGCATTACTTACGCGCTTTGGAAGCACAAGACTTGGCCGCGCGCGTTTTGCCCTTTGTACAAAAAATGGGCTTTACAGAAGTAACAGCGCAAAGCCTCACGCCCATGGTGCCACTTTTTGCAGAACGCGCTGCCAATTTAGTGGAATTGGCCGAAGCCTTACGTCCTTTACTCATCACAGCAGAATCCTTAGAATTTGCCGAAGCCGCATTGAAAAAAGCGCATAGCGCAGAAAGCGCCGCTCTTATGGCAGAACTTTCTGTAACATTTGCAAGCCTTGATGCTTTTGACGCTGCAAGCACAGAAAAAGCTTTAAATGCTTTTGTGGAAGAAAAGGGTTTGAAGTTTAAGCAGGTAGGGCCGCCTTTACGCGTGGCTTTGCTTGGTTATATGGGCGGGCCACATTTGCCTGAAGTGATGGCTGTGCTTGGTAAGGAAGAAAGCCTTGCTCGTGTGCAAAAATTTGCTGCCCTGTAGC
>CAYJNA010000202.1:0-2066 GCA_964371225.1 uncultured Desulfovibrionaceae bacterium | reverse complement strand
GAAATAAACGTATGAAATACGTTTTCTGGCAAAGTTTAGACATATGAAATGCTTTTTTCAGCTGTCGACTACACAAGACATGCCTCTGGCATGGCTTGCCGCCACGCAAAATAAGCCGTCACTTGCTTACGGCGTCCCCGAAAGGGGTATTTGGAGTGAGCGTGCCTTTCTTAAAAACGAGTGGAAACACGTTTTTAAGCATCGACTAAGATAGGTTTACAACTACATAAAAAAAGCGATGCCGCAACGCATCGCTTTTTTTATACATATATTTAAAGCCTATTACTGAGTAACACGCATACTAATGATACTCCATGTATTCTTACCACCAAATTTATGCGGCCTAGCAAGTGCTACAAAGGTACCATTTCTATCACTTTCATCTTCTACATAGTATAAATACCCTTCCATTTGAATGATACCATCGGCTAATACTTGTGCTTTTTGCACTCTAGCATAATATACGCCTTCACCGTCAGCGCCCTCAAAAAGATATTTACCATTTTTCCATAAATATTCATATTCACGTTGAGGATTACCTGACATGTTTTTTACAGAGGGAAATGTTTTAATAGTATAATTAAAGTATTTTTTTAATGACTCTGCTACGTATTTATCAGAAATAGACAAAGAACCATTTTCAAGAGGCATAGGAGCAGGTTTTATTCTGCTATTGAAGTTATTCATATAGTTATGCCAAATACCAAAATGTATCATTTCATAAGGATTATTTAAATCTAAAACTTCTTTAGCTGTAAAAGTTCGCATGCCTAACTCTGTAAAGTTAGATAAAAAAGTACTCATTCTCTTTAGTTCAGCAGCAGAAAAATTTTGCTCTGCCTGAGCATTCACAACCATGCCGCTTAAAGATAAAAAAACACCCAATAGTAAGGCTGTAATACGCAATTTCATTTTTTTCTCCTTTGTATACCTTCTCATTTATTCCTAAAATCTTTATGAACCAATTATTGTAGCCCATTTTTTAGGCATTGCCTATTTTTTGGGCGCCAGAAGCTGGTTCGCAAACATCCATTTTTTTAATACGCATCCTTTTTATAGCCTACGTACAAAAAAATAGCCTAGAATTATCAAGTAAATTCTAGCAAACTAGCTTAAAGCTAAGCAAGTAACATGCCATAATTAGCAACTTCAAGAGAGGTAAATCTATGGTATATTCTTTGCTAATGCATCAAAGAGATTCATACAAAATAAACACCATACTCTAAGGAGACCACATGTCCTATACTCTTACAACAGCCTTGAGAAATGCATTCTTTGGCCTACTGTGCATCATTTTTATGAATAATTCAGTGGCACACGCTTCCACTATCACTGATGCTACCGATATTAAAATGCTAACTTACACCAATGAAGCTCACGGCTATACCATATCTTATCCCGATCTTTTTGGAGAAGTTGTCCTTAGCGAAGATGGAAAAGGCATGGAAACCAGAACGGAAGATTGGACGTTCTACTTTATGGTTACCACAGCTCCCAATAATGGGAAAGATTCTTTAGAATTGATGGAAATTGCTTTCACTCAAGAAGCTAAAATTATTCCTCATAGTGACATGAGCGGTGAGAACTTCTTTACCTTTATCTATACAGACGATGGTGGTAAAGACGGTGTTGAACACCTCTTTTTTAACTATACCCTCGTAAGCCCCACGCAAACTGTTAAGTATATCTTTAAATACCCTGCGAGTTTTGAAAGAACACCTAATTTTAACAGAATGCTGATGAATATGAACCAATCTCTCAAGTTTACTAAAAAATAGCATAATAAAGTCTGGGAAGGGGGATAGCAAATACGCACCCCCTACTCTTTTCTCCCCTCAATAGTGAAGAATTGAAGCTGAAAGCATGTTTTTACAAGAACACATTAAATCCAAATACCTCCATGCTACCACCGTAAATAGGCAACAGCGTATTTTACGCAATGTTGGCCTTATCGTATGGCAAAGCTTGAGTAGTGACATCTGAAAAAACACTTCCTCTGTCTAACTTTGCTAGAAAAAACTTTCCATCTCTGTATTCTCAGTAACGTTTACCACGATTTCTTAATG
>CAYJNA010000201.1:0-2091 GCA_964371225.1 uncultured Desulfovibrionaceae bacterium | reverse complement strand
TAATTAGCTTAATAAAGCCAAAAGACGTGCTACTCTGTCTGCATCAAGCCCACTGTGTGCTTGTAACATCTCACTTTCACTTTCTTGTTGCATGGCGCCCAAAATAGTATCAGCTTGAGCATCATCAAGACGCGTGGTTCTAGGAGCAGGTGTAGAAGGCAGTGCCACAGCAGCTACACCTTCCGTGCTATCCACCACACCCACACTGGCCGGAGCAGTACGAAATGCTGCAAAAGCTGCCATACGATCATTATTCACAGGGGCAAAAGGGGGGTTCATTTCCATAGACATATTTTTCTCCTTTAAGGTCAAAAGGGTAATTTTTTCTTTATCACCCTTAGCTATGCAAATAATATGCCTATAACAAAAACCCCTTACACCTCTAAAAGTAAGCCCACAGGGCAGTGATCAGAGCCATACACATGACTTTCTATCCACGCATCTTTAATGGCTGGACGCAATTCTTCAGAAACAAAAAAGTAATCAATACGCCACCCTATATTTTTGGGTCTTGCACCGGCTTTATAGGACCACCACGAATACTCCCCTTCCACATCTCCTTTCACTGTGCGAAAAGTGTCCACATAGCCGGCAGCGGTAAAGGCGTCTAGCCAAGCACGTTCTTCCGGCAAATAGCCGGTATTTTTTTCATTGGCCTTGGGTCGTGCCAAGTCAATGGCCTTATGGGCAATATTAAAGTCACCACAGACCACAATGGGTTTTGTTTTGCGTAATTTTTCAGCAAATTGCAAAAAAGCATCAAAGAAACCCATTTTATACGGTACACGTTTAAATTTTCCGTTGGGCTTACCAGCTTCATTGAGTTCTGCAGCACCGCCGTTGGGAAAATACCCGTTTATATAATGAAACCATGGAAATTCCATATGTACTATACGTCCTTCACCTTGATAGGCTTCATGTGGTAATTCCACTGTGGTGGATAACGGTTCTGTGCGACTAAATGCTGCCACACCCGAATAGCCTTTTTTTACCACAGAGGAAGCCCACAAAGTATGCCAGCCTTCTGGATGTACCAAGGCATCTTTTAATTGCTCCGGCGCAGCTTTGGTTTCTTGTAAACCAATAATATGCGCATCTGTATTTTCAAACCACGCCCAATCCTCTTTGGCAGAGACGGCACGTAAGCCATTAACATTCCATGAAAGTAATTTTATTTCCATATATATTCCTTATTAGTATTGTAAAAATGCACGATATACTGTCAACAAAGTCAGCGTCAAGTCAGTTAGCTAGGACAAAAAATCCAATACCCCTTTTTAACAGTTTTACGGTGAGAAAATATGCACAATTTCCTTCGCGCCCTTCTCCTACTATCTTGCCTTGTGAGACCTTTTTAGGTACAGTTTTTCATGGAGGAAACGTATGGAACTTTTACCTATTAAACGCGCAATTTTGTCCGTTACCGATAAAACAGGCCTTGGCGAACTTGGCAAATTTTTAGCAGATAATGGTGTGGAGCTGGTATCCACCGGCGGCACATATGCCTTTTTAGAAAAAGAAGGATTAAAAGTCACTAAAGTTAGTGATGTTACAGGCTTTCCAGAAATTTTGGGCGGCCGTGTAAAAACCTTAAATCCCAAAATTCACGGCGGTATCCTTGCTGATAAAGACAACCCTGACCACCTTAAGACCTTGGAAGAGCATCACATTCAGCCCTTCGACTTGGTATGTGTCAATTTGTACGACTTCGCCGGCGCTGTAGAACGTAAACTATCTCGCCTTGAAGCTGTGGAAGAAATTGACATCGGCGGCCCTTGCATGATTCGCGCTTCAGCGAAAAACTACCATAGTGTCTTGGTTCTCCCTTCCACAGAATGGTATGGGCAAGCCATGCAAGAAATGCGTGATAACAATATGTGCGTAAGCCTTGGCTTCCGCCAGCTTATGGCTTCGCGCGCTTTTGAAGCTACGTCGAGATATGATTCTTTAATTACATCTTATCTTCGTTAGTAAAGTTTTTGTGAGGGAGAGAAAAACCTTTTTGAAATTTGAATAACAAGGTTTTCTAAAACCTTTCAGATTTTGTTGCACCACTTTTTCCTTTACAAAGACAGCCCTCCTTCGCCATTG
>CAYJNA010000200.1:0-2095 GCA_964371225.1 uncultured Desulfovibrionaceae bacterium | reverse complement strand
GAAGCGAGCTCTGTTACAGGTATTGCTACAGGTTTTGACATTGATGAAGGGCATGCACTTACCTATAGTGTCTCTTACATTAATCCTAATCTCTTAGATGACGCTACCTACGCTGAAATTGCAAAGGTTTTGAAGCAAGTAGAAGAGCTTAAAGGTGATGTTTTAAACTCTCCATTGGCGAAAGATGTGTACGCCTTCCTTGAGCAATTGCAAGGTCTTGAGCTGTCAAAGTACTTAGAGCAAGCCGGAAAACTTCTTCCTCAAGTAGAGGGTGCGCTTACCAATGGCTTAAATGAAGCTTTTGATAAATTAGGCGCTGCTGCTGATACCTCTGAAGTGATGGCTGGTGTTACTGACTTCTTAAAGAATGAGTTTGGTAAGCTGGACGATCTTGTGAACCATCCTATTAGCGATATTATTGTAGATAAATTTACTGACTTTATGAGCAAAGAGCTTGATAAATTACCTCAAGAAGCTGATAAGTTAGATGCTATTATACAGTCTTTGGTAGACGGTCTCCAAGACATTCTTACCACTGCATTGGGCTCTGTATTTGATCAATTGCAAGCAGAATTTGACGCTCTCGTAGAGCAAGTGAAGGGCTTGGAAGAGTTGGCTGATGCCCATCCTCTTACAGAGCTTTTAGCCAATGCTAATGATGTGGTGGACGGCATTATTGAGAAATTACAAACTGCTGTAGATAAAGCCGATGCTGATGACTATTTAGAAAATTCCGCTCTTCCTGACTCTGGCGACAAAGCTGAAGGCTTGTATGGATATATGGAAATAGGTGTTAACGCGCAAGGCGAGACCACGTATACCTATACTTTATACACAGAAGAAGAAGCCAAAGCCAAAGGCCCTGAGTTTGAAGCAGCATTCTGGGCATTGCAAATGCGCGACGATAATGAACAAGCTCTTGATACCGAGCATTTCACCATCTACGTAAAAGATGAACATGGTGCTTGGGATTATAAGAATTTGTCCGTAGATGTTTTTGGTGCCAATGATGCTCCTATCATTCATGCGGCTAATGATATGACTGTACAAGAGTCTGGCCATGGCATCATCGTGGGTAACGAAGATATTGAAAATGCTCCAGACCTCAACTTGCCTGTGAGCGTAGGGCAAATTGTAGCTTCTGATATTGATGTAGAAAAGCTTACCTTTAGTGTAGAAGGTGCTGGTACAATCAAATGGGAAGAGCCGACAGAGATATTGAATAATCCTCTTTTTGATATAGCTATGAAAAGTGACTATGGTACATTGTACTTAAATAGTAACACCGGAAGCTATTCCTTCGTGCTTGATAATAGCAGTGAAGCTACGCAAGCTCTTAATGAGGGCAAAGATGTCACTCTTACAGTGAAGTTTACCGTATCTGACGATCAAGACGACAAGACCACCGTGGGCACTGACACTGTGGATGTGGATATACTTATTGAAGGTACCAACGATAGACCTGCTGTTACAGTATCGCACAATACCCTCAATGTTCAAGAAGACGCAAACGATGGTACTACCAATACAGGCATCGCACACGGAACTTTTGTAGCCAGCGATGTGGATAATGTTCTTTCGAAAGACGATGTCAGCATAGGTATTACACGCCCTGAACTTGGTAATGAAGGCTTAGAGGCTTTGTATACAGCTTTCCTTGAAGCGAAGAATGTGCCAGCCGACAGCCCCTTGTATGATTTAGTTGATACCGATGTCTTTGCGAAATTGTATGAAATTTTAGGCGATGACATTAATAACCCCATTTTAGAGCAGTTAGGTAAACTTGATGTGCTCAATGCCATGCGCTACGGCGAAGTGGAAGGGCATACCGTGTACGGTTTGTACGGTAAAATGGAGTTGATATTTGATGCCAATGGTAAATCCACAGGCACCTATGAATATACTTTGTACACATGGGACGAAGCTAAAAATTACGCAGACACTGCCCTTGCATATATTGCTTTGCAACATCGTGACGAAGATGACGCTTTGCCCACAGAAAACTTCACCATTTATGTGAAGGACGAACATGGCGCATGGGATTATCAAAATGTTACTGTAAACGTGACAGGCAGAGACGATGGGCCTACGATTG
>CAYJNA010000199.1:0-2172 GCA_964371225.1 uncultured Desulfovibrionaceae bacterium | reverse complement strand
TCCTATGAAGAGCCAAAGTCATGGATGTTGTGATGTTTGACTGAATATTTTGGGCGTGGGGATAGGGTGCCTACTCTCCTGTAGCCTTGCTGCGAAGAATATGCTCATTTTTTATGCGTATACAGCGACCTTCAACGCTGATGGCACCACACTCTATGAGTTGAGACAGTTGGCGTGAAAGGGTTTCTCTTGCTAGCCCTAATAGATTAGCCATATCTTCTCTTGACAGAGGAAAAAGATTTTGTGTGTCTACACTTTCTATGAAATATCTATGTAAAATATAATTGGCAACCCTTTTGGTGGCATTACGTTCTCCTTGGGCGGCTAATTTTTGTACAAACATATTTTGTCGTAATGAAAAAATGGAAAGCATTTGTAAAGCAAATACAGAAGAAGCGTGTATGAGCTCAAAGCACAGTTTTTGTGGTAGAAAAAGACTTGTTGTTTTTTCCATAGCCAAAGCTGTGAAAGCATGTGTTCCCTGCTGGAAAACAGCGCCTTCTCCTACGGTTTGTCCTGTCCTTGCAATAGAGAGTACAAGTTCTCGTCCATGGGAAGTCTCACAAATAAGTTTCACCCCACCTTGTACAATAACATGAAGTCCAAGAGCTTGTTCTGCCTTTGTAAAAAGAACCTCATGCGTGGAAAAGTGCTTTTGTTGCGCATGGGTAACAATGCTATCTATCACACATGACGGTAAATTTTGAAATAAAGCTAGATTTAAAATATGCGAATGAGATATCATCGTGTAAAAACCCCTTGGAAGTTATTTCCTTTCAAAGATAAAGACTTTTACATTTTTTGCTGTGACTTGTGTCACATTATAAAAAATCAGCCCTTTTTACGGAGCTGATTTTTTATAATTTATGAGTTAGGTTCTACTGAAGCTTAGCGGATTTTTTTATCTCCTTCCCACATAAGCTCTGCTTCAGGTAAAGGCTTTAAGATGTTCAACCATTTATGCGTCTTTAAGTATTCAGGGTCTTGTTGCAACTTTCTGGACATCTCCAAAATAGGAGGCACAAGGACTTTAATGTCTTGCGAAAGTTCTGCCGCAATACTAAATTCCGAGGCTTTCATGGCTAAATCAATGGCTTTTTGACTGCATACAATGGATGTGGCCAAAGTATCCAAAGCCTTAGCAGGATTGTGGAAACCAACGCTATTTTCTGCCGAAACATAATCCCAGAAGAGTTGTCCCTTGCGGATATTTTGACGAGCTTCTATCATTAAAGCGTCAAACTCGGGGCTTTTGGTGGTTGAAAGGTCTGCAAGGCGCACAGCCTCATGGGCTTTTACAGAATATTCTTGCGCTATGAGTAATTGGTCATAGGTTTTTTTCTGTGTGTACAATACACGCTCACGTAAATATTCAGGACTCTTATCAGAGTGGCACTGCCTACACGCGCGCATTTCTGCATCTTTCAAGGGGCTTGTCCACCAATGCGAAGACATTTTTTGCTTATCTTTGCCTAATACATAAGGCATATGACAATCAGCACAAGAAACGTCGGCAGCACCGTGAGGGCCATCAATCCATGTCTCGTATTCAGGGTGCTGCACCTTAATCATAGGCGTATTAGAAGCAGGATGTGTCCAATCAGCAAATTGTCCTTCAAAACCGGCTCTCTTTCCATCGCCGTGGCCTTTGTAATACTCATACATATCTTCGGGGCCAAAACCGTTATCCCATGGGAATACAGGCTTTTTAGAAACGCCTTGGCCTGGATCGGTGAAATAGTATTCTACGTGACACTGCGCACACACAAGACTGCGCATTTCATTGCGAGATATTTTTGTTATATCTTTGCCGCTTCTGACGAGCCAATCTTTTAAGGGAGCACTATAGAGCTGTAACTCCATGGTTTCAGAATTGTGGCACGTGGCGCAGCTTATGGAGTCTTGGTCAGGGTCAAGCCTAGTACGAAAATCATTCACGTCCATGGCCCAGAGTTTGTCTCCAAATTCTTCTAGCAAAGGAACCATTTGCGGCGTTTTACAATTCCAACAGGTGGCAGGTAGTCCGCCTTTTTCTTGAAACCTATTGATGCGATCAATTTCTAAAACGTCATGTAGGGCAAGGGTATGCCCGCGAGCTTCGTTATACTCATACATGAAGGGATAGCCCAGCCATAAATTTTTTAAATAAGGCTGTGCGTGTTTAAAACCTTT
>CAYJNA010000198.1:0-2192 GCA_964371225.1 uncultured Desulfovibrionaceae bacterium | reverse complement strand
TCGGGTAAAAGGTAGCGTGTATCGCTAATAACTTCAATTTTAATCCAGTTACCACAGCCGGCGGCACGGGCAAGGCGGGCAAGGCGCACGGCTTCATCCGCAGTGCGCGCGCCGGAAGTATTGGGCAATAAGGTCATGTGACTGGGGATATGCTGCATAATACCGGTATTTTCTTGCGCACCTGTTTGTACGCGGCGTAAGGCCACCGTGATAACGTTGGATTCTGAGGCCGCAGCTACTTGAGGAATGAGGGCATCGGCGCCGTATTTTCCTGTGCCTATGAAAAGGCGGCTGTGTAATTCTTTACCGCCTAAAGTCCAAGTGTGTACATTCATTAGCCACCTCCTACAAAGTGTAATACTTCTAAAATGTCATCAGCTTCTAATATGGTTGTGGCAAAATCTGTTGCAGGGATAATGCTTTGATTCCGTTCAGCAACTACCTTGGCAGGATCAAGGCCTTGTTTTTCAAGACAGTGTAAAAGACTGCTGCCTTCTGCCAGTTCTAAACTTTCTCCATTGAAAGTAATGTGCATAAAAACCACCTTAAAAGCAAAAATTTCCCATAAGCATACGCCATGGGAGTTGTGTTTTTTTGTGAGGTGCCCTGCCTGTGTACATAAAACTAGGTAGGGCGCCCTCACACTCATAAAAGAAAAAACTTGACCCTAGTCGGGGCAGGGTTCCGTGGTGGGGCCGCCGCAAGCACCAGCCACACCGGTATTAAAAAGCTCATTGATGGCTGGGTCAGTGCCGTCCATACGTTCTGGCTTAGGAGTATTGGAAGCACCAGAGGAAATAGCCGGATTCGTGGCTGCTGTGCCCTCAGGGTTTTGCGCAGCTGGTGTCATGCCCTCGCCAGTGTAGGAAAATGCCCCATTGCCCAAAAAGATTTCTGGCTCAAGACCTTGTGGTACCGTGAGAGAACCTGCGGGCATTTTTTGCTTGAAAGTGGGGACATCTGGGGCTTCTGTATGTGGTAAAACGTATGCAGTGGCGCCCTTGCCTGATAAAAAGGCGGGCAAGCCTTTGTACTCAATCACAGGCACTACGCTTATGCCATTGCGCGCAAGGTAGGCTTGGTTAAAGAGCAAGCGTAGGCGTAAGAGTAAGGAGCTAAAAAGCCCTTGCTTTGGCTCTTCTTGTACGCTTTGTGCGTAGAGTAAAGCTTCGTGAATGTTCTTTCCTTCGCTTACAGCGTCAGCCATATGCGCCACTAAATTAAATTCGGAAGGTTTTTTTAATACAGGGTAAAAGGCCGCCGTAGGGTTGGGAGCCATGGAGCTTAAAGCTTGTAAACAAGAGGGGCAAGTGGGTGAAAAATACACGTTTACTTGCGGCTCTTGAGGGCCAGACATGGCCCAAGGGGTCATGGTTTCGCGTAATACGCCGCCAAGGTTAGCCACAAGGAATAAAGCCCAAATGAAAACAAGCCATGAACGCCCTATGGTGTCATAGCCTTTACCGGCATGCCTAAAGGCAGTGAAGGCCAGTGCGAAGAAAAGAGCTACAATAAGACAAGAAATGCAGGATGCGGTCATGAGCATGAGGAGGAGTAAACCCACATCTGCCACTAAAAAGAGACCCGCCACCACCACACCAAGCATGGGGCGCCCGCTGAAGGATAAAATAATTAATGTGGCAAAAGCGGCGCAGCCAAACCACCAAAGGGAAATGCCACCAATGGCCATATCCTTGCTGATTTCGCAACCGGCAGAAAGGCATATTTGGAAGGCGTTGCCATAGGCAGACCATGCGCAAAAGGCAAGGCCGGCAAGAGAGGCCAGCAAAGGCCAAAGCATAATAAGTGGGGCAGTAGAGCGTTGTTGCACAAGAAGTCCTTTTTGTATGCGTTTTAACATTCTAACATGATAGAATTTTCTATTTTATAAAAGAAAGGCTTGGCGAGTATAAAATAGAATGCCTCCAATGTAAAAGGCAAAATACGACGTATCTGCGTGGGCAGAGTTAAGACATGGTATCATGTGGCATACAGAATATTTTTCATAAAAAAAACAGTGCTATGTAAGTAAAGTACCATTGATATAATAGCGTACTATGATATGTATACACAGCTCTTGGATATAACTTCTAACATGTTTTCACGTAGAAAGAATATGTTCACAGAAAGTTGATAAGTACTTTTCAAGTAAGCCCTCAGCTTGACATGTAAAACTTTCCTCTGTAAGAAAG
>CAYJNA010000197.1:0-2207 GCA_964371225.1 uncultured Desulfovibrionaceae bacterium | reverse complement strand
AAGGGGGTCTGGGGGAAGAACCTTTTGTACACAAAAGGTTTTCCCCCAGTAAAAATCCCTTACTTCACCTTTTCAATTTCTTTCAAAATGGCGGGCTTTTGTTTCAAGCCTTCAAGGCGGCTCACTTCTGCGCCATCCTTCATAAAGAGCATGGTAGGAAAGCCTTTTACACCGCAGCGCTCTTTAAGTTCGATATTTTCATCAAAGTCGATGGTAAGAATGGGTAAATCAGGGTCATTTTTGCTAATATCTTTCAATACAAAAGCCAGCATTTTGCACGGGCCGCAAGTTTTGGAATAAAACTCCACCAACATGGGGCCGGACTTATCTAAGGCATCGTATTCTTGGGTATTTACTTCAGTAATCATGATTTTCTTCCTTTATTTTTTACAATGTTATTTTAAAGATTCTACATATTTTGCGGCGCTGTTGGCAGCTACGGCACCGTCAGAGCACGCCGTAATAACTTGGCGTAAATGCTTAACGGTAATGTCACCAGCGGCAAAAATGCCATCCACCTTGGTACGCATATAACCGTCTGCTTCGATGCAACCGAATTTGTCTAGTATGCCAAGATCTGCACAAAAAGCTGACACGGGCTCAAGGCCGATATATTCAAAAATGCCGTCACAGGTTACGTATCGTTCCACGCCCACTTCCTGCTCGGTTTTGTCATTGGTGGCAAAGCGCACACCTTCCAAGGAGCCGGAACCGGTAAATTCCAAAATATCTTGATAGGGGTAGACATCCACATTTTCCATGGCGCGTAACTTGTCGCAAGCCTTGGGGTCTGCCGTCAGGTCAAACATGGTAACTACCGTAAGCTTATTAACAATGCCGGCAAGATAAATAGCCTCTTCCACAGCGGAATTGCCGCCACCTATGACCACAACGTCCTTGCCGCGGTATTGGGCGCCGTCACAGATAGCGCACCAGCTTACGCCATTGCCGGTAAATTCTTCCTCACCGGGGACGTTGAGACAACGTGGACGTGTGCCCGTGGCAATAATAACGGAACTTGCTTCGTACACAGCCTCATCTTCC
The DNA here is from genome assembly GCA_964371225.1 of uncultured Desulfovibrionaceae bacterium. Lineage (GTDB taxonomy): Bacteria > Desulfobacterota > Desulfovibrionia > Desulfovibrionales > Desulfovibrionaceae > CAYJAD01. The sequence continues at coordinate 1,163 of CAYJNA010000197.1, read as the reverse complement.
TCACAAAACACTTTTTTTGTGGTGCCGAGATTTTCCACACGGGTGACGGTTTTATAATCAAATTCCACGCCCAGCTCATGCGTATGTTCAAACATCTTAATGGCAAGCTCTGCACCGCTGAGTTGCCCCATACCGGGATAATTTTCGATTTCGTTGGTATTGATGATTTGTCCGCCGGGGGAAAGTTTGTCTAATAAAAGAACCTTCATATTGGCACGAATGGCATAAATGGCCGCTGTCATGCCTGCGGGGCCTGCACCGATGATAATTACGTCGTACATGTTTCTATCCTTGTTATATGGTAAAAGTTTCGGTTAAAATAAAGCTATGGCCAAGGGCACACCTACCATTGCTATAATGGCTAGAATAACCAATGAATAAATAAGGGTATATGTAGTGGCATCACCGCCGCTTATCCATTCCTTATTGGCAAAAAGCAGAGCGGCAAAAGGAGAAGCTGCAGGGGTTACTGCTGCAATCATAGTAGTGAAGAAAAAACATACAAGTAACGGCGTGGCGTCAAAGCCAAGGGCAGTACACAAAGCGAGAAGTACAGGGGTAAATACGAGGCCAGAAGCTACGGAATTACAGAAATTAGTAGCAAGAATGGCTATACAGCAAGCCAATATAATGAGGGGGACATAGCCAAAACCTTCCAGAAGGTTACGCAAGCCAAATTCCATAAATACAGCCACATGAGTATTTTTGTGCATGATGGCATTACCCAGCATATAAGCTACGGAAATAAGGGTAAATACGCGCCAAGGGAACTTCTTGCCATGATCAGAAATGTCGGCAATGGGTTTACCATGATAGCTCACAAAGGACATGATAATACAAAGAATGAGTGTTCCTGCAAAAAGATTTTGCTTACAAAAAACAGCAAGGGCGGAGTCCGCGGGAAGAATACCGGGTAAGAGCATCCATGCAGCTAATGAGCCGAAAAGCACCACCATACCCTTTTGCGGTACAGACATGGGAGGCAAGGGATTTTTATTAATAATTTCTGGGTCCACATTAGCGAGTTTGCTCACATCCACGTGAAAGATATAACGCATGGAGAGCAAGATACAGACTAAGGATATGGCAGAAATGGTCACACCAAACACAAGAAACAAGACGGGGTTAATGTTTACAGTAATTTCCGGATTACTGGCAGACAT
>CAYJNA010000196.1:0-2355 GCA_964371225.1 uncultured Desulfovibrionaceae bacterium | reverse complement strand
ACTTCGTGCTTGCTGATGAGATTAAGCTCCATGAGGGTTTTCCCGCTCCATCTATCCACAGTGAGTTCTTGTACAAGAATGCCACCATAGCGTGGAATCAAGTCGAGCATACCGGGGTTGCAAAGCTGGTGCGCGGCAAGACTGGCGGCGTCGTGCTCGGGTAATATGGCATTATGCACACCAAGACGCTGTAATATTTTACGGTGTTCCACTGTATTGGCCTTAGCCCAGATGCGCGCCACATTGAGCTCTTGGAGGTTCAGCACTATGGAAAGAGATTTTTCCACAGCTTGCCCCACAGAAACCATGACACAATCCAAATCTTCAAAGTGCAGTGATTTCAATGTTGCCATTTGGGTGGCATCAGCTCTGTATACTGTTTGTAAAACGTCTTGCGCTGTGTCTACCCTATGTTCGTTTTCGTCCACACCAATGACGTGATGCCCCAATTGTTCAAGGGTTCTTGCCATTTGTAAACCAAATTTACCTAGACCAATGATGCCTATTTCCCATCTGTGTTCTGCCATATATACCTCAAACTACCTTTTGTGTTTGTATGCTAACCTATGGGCATGGGCATGGTAGGATAGGCATATTTACGGCTGGGGCGAAGGGAATGTAAAGCCGTAAGAAAACCTATAAAACCCACACGTCCAATAAACATATTTAAAATGATAACTCCCTTGCCTACATCACTTAAAAGAGGGGTTTGGCCTAAAGAATATCCCACGGTGGCAAAGGCCGACACCACTTCAAATATAAGCGTAAGTAAGGGCACGGCGCCGGTGCGTTCTCCAATGAGAGAGGCATTTTCAGTAATGCAGAGCAAGATTACGGAAAGACCTATGGTTAATGCTCCGAAAAAGAAAAGCATCAACGCCTGACTTACAGTTTCGGGGCGAACACCTCTATCGCGCACAACAATGTTTTTTTCGCCGCTTATTTGCGCGCGCATAAAGGCAAGAAGCACACGAAATGTGGTTATTTTAATACCTCCGGCGCAGGAACCCGGCGCACCACCAATAAACATAAGCGCCACCATAATAAGCAGGGAAGCGTCACTGAGCAGACGTATATCAACGGAGTTAAAACCAGCTGTACGCAAAGAGATGGATTGAAAAAAACTGCTTAAGGCTAAGGAAAAACTGGGTAAAGAATTCATGTGCAGAATTTCTAGGGTGAAAATAGCCATGGCACCAAAAAGCACTAAGGCTAAAGAGGTCATGAGCACAAGACGACTATATTTATCCAATTGCGGGCGTCCTTGGCGCGGCGAAAAGAAAGTATCGCAAGGATAGATGGCGGGGGCTTTTTTACCACCGAAATACTTACGTAAATAGGCAAAAAAGCATAGAATATGCCCTTGAAAAACGCGGCGAATCTCATGTAATACGGCAAAACCAAGCCCCCCCAAGATAATACTGGAGCCAATGATACCATTGACCATGACATCATCTTTAAAGGGTATAAGATTTTGCGGAAAAGGGCTAAAACCGGCATTACAAAAGGCAGAGATGGCGTGAAAAATTGCATTAAAGGGGGAAAAATGAATGGGATCGTGTAAATATAAGGCCAGCGCAGCCACCAGCTCCACTGTGAGTACCAGCAAAACCAATTGCCAGATGAAGGTGCGTACATTTACCACATCCTTATTAAGCAAGGCTTGATGCACGGCAAGGCGGTCGGTAACGGGCACACGATTACGCCATAGTATGAAAACAAGACTGGTGTAGGTGGTGATGCCAAGGCCGCCCAATTGAATGAGCATAAGTAAAATGCTTTGCCCTGAGAGGGAAAGTACGGTACCTATGTCGACGGGGGAAAGCCCTGTGACACATACTGCAGACGTAGCCAAAAAGAGAGCATCAATGAAGGCGAGTTCTTGCCCTTGCGCCACGGCCACAGGCAAAGAAAGAAGCAAGGTGCCTATGGCTATGGCCAGCGCAAAAGAAAGTACGGGCCACGTGATGGGAGAAAGTAATTTTCTTGGGGGCATAAACAACAAGCCTTTTCCATGTGTTTTAGAAAGCTTTTGTTTAGATACGTGGGCGTACATCCGCGGTCAAGTAACTTTTAGGTAAAAGGCTTCACTTTATACCTAGGATACTCCATGACTTTCTTTAATGCACCTTGATAAACGCCTTATTTTATGGATGAAAAAAAATTCCAAAAAAATAAAAAAAAAGCTTGCAAGACGAATAATCCTTGTGTAATCTTCCTCGGCTTAGTGGTTCTTACGAGGCGGATGTCATCCCGAATACCCGTTAAAATTTCTTGACATGCACGCCTCAGCTTTGTATTGAACCTATTTTATGACAATGCTGAGGAGTTATTCCCATGAAGACATTTAGTCCT
>CAYJNA010000195.1:0-2391 GCA_964371225.1 uncultured Desulfovibrionaceae bacterium | reverse complement strand
GTTTATTTCTGGAAAAATTTATTAAGCTTTTTAAACTATAAATTCTATTTTTACTTACATTTAAGTAATTTTTCAGTGTCGACTACTTAGTACTTTCCCACCATGAGGCGTCAGGGCCGTTAAACCACCAATAATGCGAAGGGGTTTGCATCACCACCGCGGCAATTTCTTTACCTTGCGGTGTGTGTATTCGTTTTACAGCGCTTTCCATCCATTGTAAGGCAAAGGTATTGCCTTTTTCACTTTCACACTTAAGATTAAAAAGCATGTCCAATTGGTCAGCATCATGCGCTAAAGCGGCTTCAAGGCTAGCATGCTCTTCTAACTCATCCCAATACGCTAAAATGTCTTCTTGAAGACCAGTGCCTTCGGTGGCATGTTGCATGGCCAGACGTGCATGGGAAGTATTATACATTTTATTGACATAATTAAAATCACCGGTGCGCGCTTCTGCCAAGTCATGAAATAAGCATAAAAACACCGTACGCGCCACATCGGCCTTGGCCATCTTAGCCAAAACAAACCCTATAATGGTGACTCTGTGTGAGTGTTCGGCCACATTTTCACTGCCTGTACCCAAAAACTGATAACCGGTGCGCGGTGTGAGGCGTAGCATTCCAACTTCATTAATAAAATCTACTATACGCTGTGTTTTGCTACGTGTGCGTAAGTGTTCTATGGAATCGCAAATTACATGAGGCGCGTTTTTCTTAACATCAGAAGACATATATACCCTTTGGAGCTTGATCCTTCCCTAAGGCATGTGTCCAAGCTGCTCTAAAAAAAATTGTACCACGGCGGTATTAAAACTTTCATGCGCCTTTTTACGCACCTCACCCGAAGCTGTGCCGCATAAATCAGGTAAGTCTTTACGCAAAGCTGGCGGGCAAGCAGCCATTAAATCTCGCGTATCTATGCCTTCCATGGAAAGAAAACGCGTTTGCGGCGGAAAAATAGTAGGAATACTATGCGCATTCCATATTTTCTTAGCAAGGTCTTTTTCCGTTTCCAGCAAAAGCAAAGGCACTTGTAAGCTTTGCACAGCCTGACGCGTAATTAAAAAATCATACTTGGGCGACACAGCCACCACGCTTTTAATACGCGCATCGGCAAAGCTTTGTGTAAATTTTGGCAAATCTTGCAACATGCTTTCCACATGCCCCTGCGCCCACGCATTACAGTAGGTGGTGGATTGCGGCACTTGTACGCAATAGTTCACCCAACCCGCACTGTCAAGAGTAGCACCACCCAAAAGTAAGGCTGTGGTGGCACCGGTACCAAAGCCCATAATGCCCACACGCTGCATATCCACCATGGGCTGCACTTCTTTGTGATTGGCGGCCATATCTAAAGCCACACGCAATTCTTGCATGCGCTCTGCCAATTGCTGCCAATGAAAATTATGCTCCATACGCTGTAAATTATCTGTTTTATGGTCTGGAGCCATGACCACAAAGCCCAATGAGGCTAAAAAGGCCGCTGTTTCATGATAAGAAAAGCGCGAAGCTGCCGAGTCATGCGAAAGGAGAATAAGCGGAAAGCGCCCTTCCACCGCACGCCCAAAACGTACCACAGTAAGACGCCAGTCCCCATAGCTTGCACGTGACGGCCTGCTTTTACAGGGGTACCATACATTGACATCCGCGCGGATTTTTTTCTCTTTATCCCACACGCCAATGGTTTTAAAGGCTGGGGAAAACCGCACTTCTGCTGCCCTTGTGGGAGTTATATCCCCCCACAAGAAGGCAAAAAGAGTCATTAAAACTACAATCATGCGCCCTAAAAAGCCATGAGCAAAAGAACTAAGCAAGCAAAAGGCTGTAGGCCACGGCTTGAGCCCTGAGTTATGCACTACCGCCACGCTGTTTACCCTTGAGTAATAACGGTGCCCAGCGCCTCATCTTGCAACAAATAACGCTGTAAGGAAGCTTCAGCACGGCCGTCTAAAATTAAAGCGCGTTGACAGCCGGCTTGTAAAGCATGCAAGCAAGAGTCCACTTTGGGAATCATACCCCCATGAATAACGCCATTTGCTTTTAAGGCTGCTATGCTTGCTGTGTCCAAGGAAGGTAGTAATTTTTTATCTTCATCCAGCACTCCGGGCACATCAGACACTAAGACAAAATAATCTGCCTTCAAGGCACCGGCTATGGCACCGGCGGCTGTATCGGCATTAACATTGAGGTTTTTTCCTGTTGCACTGCGTAATACCGGTGCTATCACAGGGATAAAATGCCCCTCAAGTAAGCAATCCACAACGGCTCGCTCTACTTTTCGCACTTCCCCCACCAGCCCAAGGTCTTGGCGCACCACTTCGCCTTGCAAAAGGCCGCCGTCCAGTCCGCAAATGCCCACGGCATTACCGCCAGCTTCTTGTAATAAAGTCACTAC
>CAYJNA010000194.1:0-2401 GCA_964371225.1 uncultured Desulfovibrionaceae bacterium | reverse complement strand
CGCCACGTAAAATAAGCCGTCACTTGCTTACGGCGTCCCCGAAAGGGGTATTTGGAGTGAGCGTGCCTTTTTTAAAAACGAGTGGAAACACGTTTTTAAGCATCGACTAAGTAATAAATAACCTTAAAAAATTACGCCTCTGTACAGTGTTTGTACAGAGGCGTAATTTTTTAAACAAGTATAAATAAACAGAACATTATTCCACCGTCACACTCTTAGCCAAGTTCCTTGGTTGATCCACATCAAGATTGAGCTGAGTAGCTACGTAGTAGGCAAAAAGTTGTAAAGCCGGCAAAATTAAAAAGCTTTGCAAAGGTTGCACTTGCGTTAAGGGCAATTGCCAGCTATGCGTGGAATTAATAGCCGCATTTTCATTGGAAAGCACAATGGTGCGCCCGCGTCTAGCTTGTACCACCTCTGTATTGGAGCGTACTTTTTCAAATAAATGATCATTGGCAGCAAGGACAAAGGTGGGAAATTCTATATCAATCAGGGCAATGGGGCCATGTTTCATTTCAGCAGAAGAATAGCCTTCAGCATGAATGTAAGATAATTCCTTAACCTTCAATGCGCCCTCAAGAGCTAAGGCATATTGATAGCCACGCCCCAAAAAGAAGAAATGTTTTTCTTTATAGTACTCTACTGAAAGAGCCTCAGCCTTTTCTGCAATGCTAGGCAATTGGCCTTCTAGTACCTTGGGCATTTCTTCTATGCCTTTAATATATTGAGCAACTTTTTCTGCGTGCAAGTCCTTTTTTTGCGCATAATACATGGCCATGAGCAGTAAAAGTACCATTTGCGCTGACATAGCCTTGGTGGATGCAACACTAATTTCTGGGCCGGCATTGGTATAAAGAGCTGTGTCAGCCTCTCTTGAAAGGGACGAACCCAGCACATTGCATATGGCAACGGTGGGAATATTCTGCTTTTTAGCTTTTAACAAGGCAGCAAGCGTATCGGCTGTTTCACCGCTTTGACTCATGCATAATACAAACTCATCGTCAAAGAAAGCCGGCTTCCTAAAAGCAAACTCCGAAGCAAGTTCTACACTTACCGCAACGCCTGATAATTCTTCAATAATATCCTTACCCCACAGCGCCGCATAATACGAGGTTCCACAGGCAGTAATGTGTATACGTCTTGGTATGGGCATGGACTCAAGTTCATGCAAAACAACTTTTGAATCTACAATTCTTGAACGTAGACAGTCGCTTATAACCTTAGGCTGCTCAAAAATTTCTTTAAGCATAAAGTGCTTATAACCATCTTTTTGAGCAGAAACAGTATCCCAAGTAAGCGTTATTGCATCTCTTGAAATCTCAGTTAAGTCCGCTAAGTTTTTAAGTTGATAGCCTGTGGGCTCACAACAAAGCAACTCCCCTTCATTGATGAAAACAACATCCTTAGTCCAGGTAATGAAAGCCGGTGCATCAGAAGCAATGAAGTATTCATTTTGGCCCACACCAAGAAGCATGGGGCCCGATTGACGCACGGCCCATAATTTATTTGGATGGTTTATATCTGTAATAACAAGAGCATAGGCTCCGGTCACTTCTTTTAAAGCCACTTGTAAGGCCTTTTCTAAATCTCCCTCACGCTCCAAATGATAGGCAATAAAGTTGACCAAGACCTCTGTGTCGGTTTCAGAACTATATTTAATACCATGAGGCTTTAAAAACTCTTTAAGCTCTAGATAGTTTTCAATAATGCCATTGTGTACAATGCAAAGTCTCTTGCCATTATCCATATGAGGATGAGCATTATTCTCGGTGGGTTCTCCATGAGTTGCCCAGCGTGTATGGCCTATGGCACAAACAACGGGCTTATGCAATTCAGTTTGAATTTTCTTTTCAAGATTTTCCAATTTTCCTGCAGCCTTAACTGTACTAAAGGACTTATTGTCCACAAAGGCAATACCAGAAGAATCATAACCGCGATATTCTAATTTTCGTAATGCTTCAACGGCAATATACAATGCCGGTTGAAAGCCAGTATATCCTATAATTCCGCACATATCTTTACTCCACAAATTTTACAACATAAACCTTATTTTTATCTATATAATTTAACTTTTTTTTGTAAATTTGTCAAAAAAATCATCCTTAAACTTTTAATAGCGTATACAGCGCTCTAAACTGAGAGACTCTACATCCCCCCTTCTGCTAAAGAAAATATCTCTTTAGCACCCCTTATGCCGTCGATGTACGCTCCCTAAAATGAAAACTTTTAACCGTTAGAAAACACATACCGGGTCTTGTTGCCCCTATCTTTGGTGAAGAACCTCACTGAGCAGTGAACAAAAGGCACAAAAAAAGGGACTAGGTTTTAACCTAATCCCTTGAATTTACTTGGTACCGGGAGCGAGACTTGAACTCGCAAGGGGTTGCCCCCGGCGGATTTT
>CAYJNA010000193.1:0-2447 GCA_964371225.1 uncultured Desulfovibrionaceae bacterium | reverse complement strand
CTACCAATGTGGACTGACCGAGACGCATTTTGCGCTTGGCATTTTTCTTGGTCAAAATGTGACGCAAGTTTTGACGACGACGTTTGAATTTGCCAGAGCCAGTTACTTCAAAGCGTTTGGCAGCGGAACGTCTGGTTTTAATTTTTGGCATGAAAACTCTCCTTAAAAGCTTTACACCTTGTGGGCACTAAGGCCCCATGGGTAATCACTTTCTAGTTCATTGCGACAAGTGTCGCTTTTTCTTTTCTAAGATGCACTTACAAAAGAAAGACTCAATAGACAGCAAGGTACTTTTTTTAAGGATATATCCATAAAATTGGGGTACCACCCAAAATTCTTTTTTTGCAGTCATGCGCAAAGGCTGCTTCAAAAGCAAAGCCTGCGCTCCTTATGGCCGCAAAGAAGGTGTAACTTGCCCTAAAAAGCCCGTAAAGGCAAGAGGACAAGCCCTAAAAATTTTTCTGCCTGTGCTTCCTAAAAAATTACGCCTTTTTAGGAATAAGCAGCATCTGCAAGGTACGACCTTCAGCACGAGGTTCTTGGTCTACTTTTGCAATGTCAGCAAGATCTTGCACAACACGCTCTAAGATAGATAAGCCTCTGTCTTTATGCACAATTTCACGCCCGCGGAAAAACACTGTCACCTTGCAGCGATCCCCTGCTTCTAAAAAGCGGCGAATATGGCGCACCTTGGTTTCGTAGTCATGGTCGTCGGTCTTGGGGCGCACTTTAATTTCTTTAATTTGCACCACAGTTTGTCTTTTTTTGGCTTCTTGCTTTTTCTTTTGTTGTTCGTACTTGAACTTACCATAGTCCATAATACGACAAACAGGCGGCTCCACATTGGAAGCTACTTCCACAAGGTCCATACCGGCTTCTTTGGCGGCGGCGATGGCATCATTACGGGATAAAATACCCAATTGATCACCTTCGGCACCAATAACGCGTACCTCACGGGCACGAATCATCTCATTACGACGCACGCTATCTTGCGGCATTTCGCGCCGCGGTCTTGTATTAGGCGAAGCTATAACACATACCTCTCTCTTTAAAGGGTTTTTCACAATCGGCGCGGATGACGTTTTCGATTTCGCTCAAGGTCATAACACCAAGGTTTTCACCAGAGCGTAAACGCACGTTCACACTTTGTGCTTCTACTTCCTTATCACCAACAACAAGAATGTATTGCACCTTAGCCAATTGGGCCTCACGTACTTTGAAGCCCAGCTTCTCATTACGTATATCGGCAGAGACCCGCATACCTGCTTGCTTGAGAGTTTTCTCCACATGCAAAGCAAAATCATTTTGTGCATCAGTTACGGTAAGCACACGCACTTGCTCTGGGGCAAGCCATGTGGGCAATGCGCCCGCGTAGTGCTCAATTAAAATACCTATAAAGCGTTCCATGGAGCCCATTATGGCTCTGTGTACCATGACCGGTCTGTGTCTATCGCCATCGGCGCCCACATATTCCAGTTCAAAACGCTCAGGAAGAGTAAAATCGCATTGAATGGTAGAGCATTGCCATTCCCGACCGATGGAATCAAGTAACTTTACGTCGATTTTAGGGCCGTAGAAAGCGCCGTCACCTTCATTAATATAATAGTCTATGCCTTCACGCTCCACAGCTTTCACAAGGGCATTGGTGGCAAGCTCCCAAGCTTCATCGGTGCCTATGCTTTTTTCGGGGCGTGTGGAAATGGCAACTTTATAATCAAAATCAAAAAGATCCATTAAGTCGCGAATAAGAGCAATTATTTTAATAATTTCATCTTCCAATTGCTCGGGCATACAAATGATGTGCGCATCGTCTTGTGTAAATTGACGCACGCGCATAAGGCCATGCAAAGCACCAGACTTTTCATGTCTGTGTACAAGACCCAATTCAAAATAACGCTGTGGTAATTCACGATAAGAACGCAAAGAGTTCTTAAAAATCAGCATATGCGAAATACAGTTCATGGGCTTTACGCCATACTGATCTTCTTCAATGCTGGTAAAATACATATTTTCGCGGTAATTATCGTAATGTCCGGATTTTTGCCATGTTTCCACGCGCAAAAGCTGCGGCCCTTGTACAATATCATACGCACGTTTCAAATGTTCTTTGCGCCAGAAATCTTCTAAAATGGTACGTAGTAACATACCCTTGGGAAGCCAGAACACCATGCCGGGAGCCACGTCTTCGTGAAAGGTGAAAAAGTCCAGCTCACGGCCAAGCTTACGGTGGTCGCGCTTTTTAGCTTCTTCAAGGCGGTGTAAATATTCTTTTAAAGCTTTTTCATCCGCAAAAGCTGTACCGTAAATACGGGAAAGCATTTTGTTTTTTTCGTCTCCGCGCCAATAGGCACCGGCTACAGATAAAAGCTTTACCGCTTTTACCATGGCAGTACTTGGCAAATGCGGCCCGCGGCACATGTCTAAAAAATCACCGCATTGATAAAAGG
>CAYJNA010000192.1:0-2471 GCA_964371225.1 uncultured Desulfovibrionaceae bacterium | reverse complement strand
AGCCGTCACTTGCTTACGGCGTCCCCGAAAGGGGTATTTGGAGTGAGCGTGCCTTGCTTAAAAACCAGTGGAAACACGTTTTTAAGCAACGACTAAATAATAAAGTTCGTATTGAATACTACGCGCAAACGTAGTACTCAATGGTGACCATTATAAGATAGAATACCATGGGGGAGTTTTAGGCTCCCCCATAACAGTAAGAAGGAATATATGCACGCACCCACTTTAAATTGTGTTTTGGTAAAACCCGCCGGCCCTTTGTGTAATTTACGATGTTCTTACTGTTTTTACTGTGAAAAAGAAGAACTATTTGTCCACGAAAACACCAAGCTTATGACAGGGCAATTGCAAGAAATCCTCATTAGCAATGCTTTAAAAAAAGTACCTTCAACATTAGGTACTTTTAGTTTTATATGGCAAGGTGGCGAGCCCACACTTATGGGATTGCCTTTTTATGAAAAAGCTGTGCGTTTACAAAAAAAACATGCAAAAAACTGCTCTATTTCCAATATATTACAAACAAATGGTATGCTTATTGATGATGCATGGTGCGATTTTTTGCAGCGTGAAAATTTCCTTGTGGGTATATCCCTTGATGGTAAGGCTCATGTACATGATGCCTATCGCCATGGTAAAAATACCAGCTCCACGGAAAAAATCACCACCCATGCTCAAGTAGAAAAGGCCGCTAAAGCCCTGCTTAAAGCCAAAGTACAAAGCAATGCTCTCGCCTGTATTAGCAGCTACAGCGCCCCGCATATTACAGAAAGCTATGCTTACTTACGTGATCTTGGTTTTACCTATATGCAATTTATCCCCATAGTAGAAAAAGATATTCATGGTAATATTGCAGATTTTTCTGTAAGCCCCCAAGCTTATGGGGACGCTTTATGCGCACTGTTTGATGCATGGAAGGCAGATTTTGTACATGGTAATCCCACCACGTCTGTCCGCCTTTTTGAAACCACCTTTTTTACCCTGCTTGGTAATGTTTCGCCTGAATGTGGTAGCCGCAAAACCTGTGGTACCTATGTTACTGTAGAGCACAATGGAGAGGTATATCCTTGTGATTTCTTTGTTGAAAAAGCTCACCTACTTGGCAATATTCGTGAGCATAATTTGCAAGACCTCTTACAAAGCCAAAAGCAAGGCCTCTTTGGTAATGCTAAGGCTCGCGTACATGATACATGTCTGCGTTGCCCTTGGCTTCACCTTTGTGGCGGCGGCTGCCTTAAGGATAGGCGCAATAACCCCGAAGGCTTTGGGCGCACGTATTTTTGCGCAGCTTTACAAAAATTTTACGCGCATGCTGTCCCCAGCCTCACAGAGCTTGCACAAAAATGGCAAGGATAGCAACGTAGCCTTGTAAGAAAATTAATTCTATGGACAAAGGGGCTCTTTTGTGCCAACGTCTGCCCAGAATTTGCGCTTCAAGTTTTTTATATTTTTCACGCTCTCATAAGGTTTTTTCATGGATTGGCAATATCTAAAAAGCTTTTATACTATAGCTAAACTTGGCAGCGTAACCCGCGCCGCCGAAGCTCTTTTTCGTACACAATCAGCCTTAAGCCAGCAAGTGGCTAAACTGGAACAAAGTTTAGAATGCACCTTGTTTCAGCGCGTGGGAAAAAACTCCTTACAACTCACCACAGAAGGCAAAGAAGTTTTTACCTTTGCCGAAAAAATCTTTTTACAAGAACGCTCCCTCACCGAAAAACTTAAAGCACTGAGCCAAAGTTACGAGGGATATATTTACCTTGCAGCTCCCTATGCTGTGCATCAATATATTCTCTCACACATGCTGTGTAGCTTTACCCAAAACTACCCCAATATACTTTTACATGCCTATGACTATACCCCGCATCGTTGCATTGAAAGTGTACAGCGTGGTCAGGCTGATTTTTGCATTGTGCATGAATCTTCGGTTCCCAGTACCATGCACACCATACCTTGGTTGCGCGGGCAATATATGGTCATAGTTCCCAAAGGACATGAACTAGAAAAATTAAAACGCGTGGAGCTGGAAGATTTGGTACAATACCCCCTGAACTTGCCCCGCCCCAATGTCAAAGCTTCCGCCCGCGATAAATTGGATAGAGCGTGCGAAGCGGCAGGCTTAAGCTTTCATACCATAGTAGAATCCCCCAATGCCGCCATCAATATTACGTATGCTTCGCGTGGTCTTGGCATTGCAGTGCAGCTTTGCTACGAATATACCATTGCCCATTTTAAAGATCGAGCTAACTTCCTGCCTCTGTCACATATCTTTGCCGATGAAAATCTAGTCATCGCCATGCGTAAAGAAAGCGATGCCAGTACCCATAAAGATGAATTTATTCGCTTTCTTTTTGAAGACGGCATGGAAATTTTAAATAATAACACAATCGGTGCTGTAACACATCTTAATACATAAGGATTCTGCATAATGAATTATGTCAAAAAGCCGCACTCTTTGGTGAAAAGAGTGCGGC
>CAYJNA010000191.1:0-2504 GCA_964371225.1 uncultured Desulfovibrionaceae bacterium | reverse complement strand
TTTTCACCGCCTGTGCCACTTGCCATACGCAGCGCAAAGCCACTGGCTTTATGGCAGGGCCGGAAAGACCACCAATAACATTGGCTAAGGAAGGACGGCGCGTTGCCACATTAACGCCCATACCCGCCAAGGTATTGATACAAGAAATCATATCAGCGCCTGCACCTTCCACAGCAGTGGCTATTTCTGCAATATTAGTCACATTGGGCGAAAGTTTCACCATCACAGGAGTATTACGCGCAACCTTGCACACGGCTTCCGTAACTTTTGCTGCCATTTTAGGGTCTTGCCCAAAAAGAATACCGCCCTCATGCACATTGGGGCAAGAAATATTCACCTCAAGAGCCGCCACGCCTTCCTCAGCAGAAAGAATGTCAGCAAGTTCGGCAAATTCTTCTGCACTGGAAGCATAGATATTTGCAATAATAGCTGTTTCTTTCCAAGGCAAGCGAGGTAACTTGTCCTTAATAAAGGACTCTACACCGTCATTTTGCAAGCCCACCGCATTGAGCATACCGCCTACACTTTCGCACACACGCGGCACAGCATTACCTGCGCGCGGCTTGAGAGAAAGTCCTTTGACGGCAATACCGCCCAACTGCGTTAAGTCCCCATAAGAAGAAAATTCCAAACCATAACCAAAAGTCCCTGAAGCAGGAATAATAGGATTTTTTAAGGTTAAAGGCTTTTCACCTGTCAATGTTACAGAAAGATTCATAATAAACTCCTAGCCTAAAAAAGCGAAGTACAAAAAGAAAGCACCAAAAAAAACGTCAAGCAACCATGCCCTTTTTCAGCTAAGAGCTAGAAGCTATCTCATAATGACATAAAAGCGTATTTTGAGCAGCTTCTAGCCGTCAAACAACGATTTGACGCATGGTGTAGCCAGCGGAACAAGCCAAAAACCGCGCTTTTTGGCGCAGTGATACAACATAATTCAACGCATGCTGAATTATGAGATGCATTCTAATCTAAGGTGATTTGATCAGCCCAAAATACAGGGCCGTGTGTACATGTTTGCACAGGCCAAGATTTTTTATCTTCCACAGGCCACGCATCTGTAGTGTGTGCCACACAACCAAGACAAGCGCCCACACCGCAAGCCATGCGCGACTCCAATGAAAGTTGTGTACGTACATTGAGCTCTAAAGCCTTTCTCTGTACCGTCTTTAAAAATGGCTCAGGCCCACAAGCAAGCACAAGCCCATTTTGTTCGGCTATTTCTTGCATACTTTCACGCATGCTAAAGAGGAAATTATCTAAATCTCCGGGCACAGTTTCGCGCAAGGTATCCACCGTAATACGCTCATTGATACTGTCAATGGGATAACAACGTAAAGAGGCTCTGTGCCCAAAAATCATGGATAGATTCCAAGGCTTGGGATGCTCATGCACATAGCCCACAAAAGGAACAATGCCCATACCACCGGCAAGAAGTAAGGTGGGGGTTTCCGGTTCCACAACAAAGCCATTGCCCAAAGGCCCCCAAAGCTGCACAGTGTCGCCTTGTTTTAATTCAGCCATGCGCGCTGTGCCTTTTCCCACCACCTGAAAAAAGCAAATAAGATGCTGTTCTGTCACATGACAGATTCCAAAAGGGCGCGCCCAAGGGATTTCAAACCCGAAGGACGTGGGACGCACCATAACAAATTGTCCCGGACGCCACGTTTTCCATTGTGGTCTTTCTAAGCGAAGAGCAAAAAAACTATGCTGTTCGGTTTTATCTGCACCAAAAGGCACCAAATCCAATACTTTCAGCTGCACAGATACGGCTTTTGACATTGTAATTCCTTTGTTAAATTTTATAGCATAGTTTAGTCATAAGTATGCCTATGGTCAAGGATTTGATTTTTAAAAATAATCAACACGCTATAATTATACCATATTTTACCACGGCACACACAGGCTTTATACGTATTTTCCCACAAAAAAAGGATTATCTTCAGACCTATTCCAAAGATAATCCTTTTTTAAATTCTAACTAAAAAAATGTGGGTTTTTTTAGCCTCTGTATTATTTAGAGGAGAAGATTCCCTCCTCCTCTACAATTTACTATAACTAAAGCTTAGAAGCTGTAGTTGAAAGTAAGGGTTGCTTTATAAGCGTCGCGTCTGTTGTCCATGCTATTTCCCCAGGTATCTTTATCAATACCGTTGATGATGTAACCGAATTGTACAACAGCTTGGAGGTTTTCGTAGATTTGGTAGGTAGAATCTAAGTTAAATTCTACAAGGTAATCTTCATCGGTGAGGTACATGGCACCGTTACCACCGTTGAGGAAGTTACCATTAGCAGCTTTAACATACTTAGCATTATCGGTATCGTTGGTACCACCCCAGTAAGCTACGCGGAAAGTATGGGTCAAGTCTTCCATGAAGGACATTTGAGCAAGATGCAAGCCAATACCCCAAGTACCGGAGTAGGAAAGCATGTTGTCATAACCGGTGCTAGGCTGCCAGCCAAGTTCGTTACCGTCACCCATGAAGGAAGTGAAGTTACCGCAA
>CAYJNA010000190.1:0-2520 GCA_964371225.1 uncultured Desulfovibrionaceae bacterium | reverse complement strand
ACCCCTTTTGGGCGCTAGCAAAAGGGGTCTCCTTCCCTCCATAATATGCTCACTACTTATTAGAGGTATGTATGTTATTTTTAAAAGACTTAGATGTGCAGGGTAAACGCGTAGTATTACGTGAGGATTTAAACGTGCCTTTAAAGGATGGCGTTATTACCAATGATAAGCGTATTCGCGCTGCCTTACCCACCATACAAATGGCGTTGGAAAAAGGCGCAGCGGTTATTGTGCTTTCGCACTTGGGGCGCCCCACAGAAGGAGAATACGAAGAGAAATTTTCCTTACGTCCTGTGGCAGCGCGCTTAGAGGAGCTTTTGGGCGTACCTGTTTCTTTTGCGGCAGATATTAACAATGTGCAGGTAGATGTGGGCTCTGTGGTGCTGTGCGATAATGTACGCTTTTTAAAAGGTGAAAAGAAAAACGATGCTACGCTTGCTAAGCAATTGGCAGACCTTGGCGATGTGTATGTGATGGACGCCTTTGGTGCAGCTCATCGTGCCCATGCCAGTACAGAAGGTGCTGTGCGTGCAGCAAAAGTTGCTTGTGCAGGGCCGCTTATGGCTGCAGAATTACACGCTTTCGCACAGGTGCTTGATGCACCTAAATCCCCACTTGTTGCCATCATTGGCGGCTCTAAAGTTTCCACTAAGCTTGCTTTGTTGGAAAACCTTCTTGCTAAAGTGGATAGACTTATTGTGGGCGGCGGCATTGCCAATACTTTTTTGGCGGCGGCAGGCTATTCGGTGGGAGCTTCCTTATACGAAGCTGACTTGGTGGACGATGCCAAACGCATTTTAGAAGCAGCTAAGGCTCAAGGTAAAATTTTACCCTTACCCACCGATGTGGTGGTGGCAGCAGCTCTGGCACCAGAACAAGTCGTACAAACCGTGGCTGTAGACGCTGTGCCTCAAGATCAAATGATTTTGGATGTGGGGCCTGCCACTGTGGAAGCGTATAAAGCTCTATGCGCAGATGCGGCCACCATTGTTTGGAATGGCCCTGTGGGTGCTTTTGAGACCGAGCCCTTTGGCGCAGGTACCAAGGCTTTGGCGCAAGCTTTAGCTGACGGCAGTGCCTTTGTGGTGGTGGGCGGCGGAGATTCTGTAGCAGCGGTGGAGCAGTACGGCTTAGCCGATAAAATGAGCTATATATCCACCGGCGGCGGCGCTTCTTTGGAGCTTTTAGAAGGAAAAATTCTGCCTTCTGTGGCCGCGCTTAACGCTGTAGGCTAGTATTTGACATAGGGTGTAGTGAAAGGAGAAGAAGATATCTTTACTGTCTTTTTCTCCTTTTTTTCCTATGGCAAGACAGTGTAATCCTCATTGTGTGTGCTCTGTCTTATCATAGGAAAAAATACAACTCATAGCATTTATAGGTAAAAAATTCTTTTAAAATAAAGAATGTTGCCATATTGTCCCCTTGTGTAGTATAAGGGCACACGTTGGTTGTGACATATTTTGTATTTAAGGAGAGCATATGCGTAGATTTTATCAAGAAAGTTGGCAGGGAATTCCCTTTTCTGCCTTTACGCATGTATCCTTTTTTCATTTAGCCAGCAGCAAATTTTATGCTTCTTTTTATGAAGAACTTTTTCGACGCTGTTTTGCGTGGGAATGTCTTCCCAGTGCGTGGCGCGCAGGTAAGGATAAAGATGCGCAATGGTTGGCACAGCAAATCACAGCGCAACGTGAAAAAATGCTTGCCTATACTGCCACACCGCTGCAAGACTGTACTCAATCCGCTGTGGATGCTACTGCAGATAACCTTGTGGAAGCAGAAAAGAGCACCAACGGTATAGACA
The DNA here is from genome assembly GCA_964371225.1 of uncultured Desulfovibrionaceae bacterium. Lineage (GTDB taxonomy): Bacteria > Desulfobacterota > Desulfovibrionia > Desulfovibrionales > Desulfovibrionaceae > CAYJAD01. The sequence continues at coordinate 716 of CAYJNA010000190.1, read as the reverse complement.
CCTCTCCCCAGCATCATGATGAAGAGTACGAAGCAAGTGCAGAAAACAGTGAAGAATTTTTTGCCAGCAAAGCGCAAATAGTGCATACCATGCATCCTGAAAACCCCATACGGGTGCTTTCCATTGGGCGCGGTGTAGGCTATTTGGAAAAATCCTTGCTGGACGTGATGCCGCATATTGAATTGCATGTGAACGAGCCCACCACAGCCGGTTTACGCCTTTTACGCGAGTGTGTTCCTGTGGAGCGCATTTACATTGGCTCTCCTTCCACCTGTTTGCCTCCTGATGTGCAGTATGATGTCATTTATTTGTCAGCGGTGGATTATAGCATTGCCAACGATGAATTGGCCTTTGCCATGCGCGAATTACGCGGGCAACTCTTGCCAGGCGGGCGTATCATTTGCATTTCTGCTTCTCTCCTAGAAGAAGATTCCATCATTGGGCGTTTAGTTAATGCCTTTAAAATTGGCGTTCGCGCTGTATTACACTTTTTTGATTTGCGCCGCCAACAATTCTGGGGCTGGCGTCGTACTCGTGAAGAATATCATGCCTTTTTCAATGAATGCGGTCTTGAAAATATTCAAGACGGTTGGCTTGATGATGGTTTCAACTCTTATTGGATCAGCGGTGAAGAAAATAATTGTAGTTAAGTGAAGATTTACTGGGGGAGGAAAAAACCTTTTCCAGTCGGAAAAAGGTTTTTCCCTCCCCCAGAC
>CAYJNA010000189.1:0-2577 GCA_964371225.1 uncultured Desulfovibrionaceae bacterium | reverse complement strand
ATTTTTACTGATATTTAAGTAGTTTTTCAGTGTCGACTACTTAATATAAAGTTTTTAGAAAAAACACATTTCAGTAAAGCTTCATACTTCTATAATACTGGAACTACCAAATCTTTTTACGATATTCTTCAAGAGCTTTTTGTTGCTCTGTAAAGTTAGCAAATCCAGCTTGTGTTAGAGCATCATTTACAGTGGTGTTCCAATCCCATGTGGCATAGATAACAGGCTTATGGAACGTAGCACGGAAGTTACCAAGCTCAGTACGATAAAAAGATTCTTTCGCTGTATCTAAATGCTCACGTAACTGTTCATGGCGGCGTTGCAATTCACCTTCATACCATTCTTTAATATCTTCAGGTTGATTATATTTCTTTAAAATATGACCATACCCTTCTTTTTCCATAAGCTTACCAAGGCGATTATGGTGTTGTGTAATAAGCCATTTACCAAGATCCGCCGTGCTAATATTTTCTGCTTCGATGGCAGCAATATCTTGCACAGTTTGATAATAGGTATCAGGCACAACAGATGCAGAAGCAATACCGGCAATGGCCACAAGACCACGAAGAATTAAACTATTGGAAACACCCTGCCCGCAGAAGCCCACTTTTTTGCAATATTTTTGCCCTGTGAAAATGGTTACCAACATGGCCCAAATAACTGCAGGATCTTCTTCATCATAAATATGGCTCAGGCTTGCATTGTCACGATCTGTAGCAAGTACCATTTGAGTCATATCATTGGAACCAATGGAGAAACCATCAAATTCTTCAATGAATTGTTTTGCTAAAATGGCATTGGATGGAATTTCTGCCATGAGAATAATTTTTAAACCATCTTGGCCTGGGCGCAATTTATGCACTTGATCCAAATAACGGCGCATGGAACGAGCTTCTTCCAAAGTACGTACAAAGGGAAGCATCATTTGTAAATTGCTACCACCATACACACCGCGTGCAAGTTTGAAAGCTTCAATTTCCCAGTCATGAATATTACGGGAAACACCGCGATATCCAAGCATGGGGTTATCTTCAACATTTTCAAACAAGTGCCCGCCTAATAAGTTGCGGTATTCATTACTCTTAAAGTCTGTAGTACGGTAAACAATGGTCTTACCGTAAAAGGCCATGGCAAAAAGGGCAAGACCTTGTGCCAATGTTTGTACATAATGTTCTTTACCAGTGCGAAATCCACGCTCTTTAATGATAGTACGAATCTTTTCAATAAGATTGTGTACTTCGTCCATTTCTTTTTTAAGACCGGTACGCAAACCTACTTCTTCGCGAAGTCGTGTAATATTTTCCACAACATCAAGAATGGCAGGTACGGTATTGATTTTTTTTACATGAGCATCAATGGTGGCTTCTATTTCTGCACGGCGCTTAATATCTTCAGCATCTTTGGGGGAAAGCATGGCAAGTTCATCATCAAAGCCCATGATAATACGCACATGCTCATGTAAGTCATCACTGGTTTTAATAATATCAATACGACGTGTGGCAGCTTCCCAATATTCATCAATTTTATGCTCAAGTTCACGCATTTTACGGTGAATGAGCAATAAATCTTCAGGAGCAGAACTTGTAGTTTCAGAAGCTAAGCGTTTTACTTCGCTAGACAATCCTGTAACTTCGCCCACATAAGCACGTAAATCTAAGTTAGAAACAATAAGGCCAGCAGAGATTTGTTCACGCAAAACTTTTGACAAGCGATCATCTAATACACGTGCTTGCTTTTGTACCACGCTTTCAAGAGTACCATTGTCAAAAGCTTCTAAAGCGTCAGGATGTATGCTGATATTACCAAGCATAAATTCAGCGCGTAAAAGACCCACTTCAAATTTAGGAATATCACGCAAACGGGATAAGAAGAGAGATTGACCTACGTCTGCCAATACAAGGCCAACTTTTGCCTGTGTATCAGGTAGTTTAGAGATGTCCATCTCACCGCCAACTTCATGCAAAGGCAACAAGCCGCGGTACACTTTACCGGTGGTTCCGTCAACGGTCACTTCTGTACCATCTAAAGCACGAAGTTTATCCACACGTTGGATACCAATAACCGCCGCAATGCCAAGTTCACGAGAAGTGATGGCCGCGTGACTGGTGTCACCGCCCACATCTGCCATAATGGCAGAAGCCACACGCATACCCGGCACCATATCTGGGTCAGTACGCTCAGCAGCTAAAATATCGCCTTTGGAAATTTTATTCAGCTCCAAAGCAGAACGCAAGAATTTTACTGTGCCTTGACCAGCGCCGCGTGAAGCGCCATTGCCTTCCACAAGCACTTCTGCTGTGGCAGCACTTTTAGGATCCACTTCTTTACGACGCATGAAAATGGTATGCGGATGCAATTCAAGTTCATCATTCCAGCGTGTTTCTGGGCGCGCTTGTACAAACCACAAACGGTCTTTGGCATCAATACAAAACTCTGTATCCATAATCATGCCGTCATAAGCGGCGCTTACAGCGCGAACGCCTTTGGCAACACGTTCTGCTTGTGACAAAGAAAGGGCCCAGCGCAAAGCTTCAAGCTCTGGCACTTCCACTTCTTTAGTGCCGCCCTTTTCGTCAT
>CAYJNA010000188.1:0-2582 GCA_964371225.1 uncultured Desulfovibrionaceae bacterium | reverse complement strand
CCAATTATAGAAAATTTGCCAAGCTAGCCTTCTTGCTTGGAAGAGATACGCACGGTCTCTCCATGGAAGAGGCCGCTGAAAGCTGCATTGGCGCCATAAAAGAACTTTCAGCCTATGTGGGTATTCCGCAAAACTTACGCGCCCTTGCCAAGCGCTATGGAAAAAAATTTGACGTAAACGATATAGCTACCATGGTGCAAAATGCACAAAAAGACGCCTGCGCACTTACCAATCCACGTACGCTCACCGCGGAAGATATAACGCAATTATATCTCGCTGCATTATAAACCTTACTCCTCTATACCCACCGCCTGTGTTTATTGCTATTCTCACAAACACAGGCGGCACATGAAATTCTCTTTCCCCCATGGGAAAAATATTTTGTGCTTCTTAAAGAAATCTGCTTTCTCTAACAAGCTTCCACCCTGCCCCTTCCACTTAGACTACGTAGTCGACACTTGCTCACGCCGTCCCTGAAAGAGGTATTTGGAGTGAGCGTGCCTTTCTTAAAAAACAGTGGAAACACAGGTAGTAAGCATCAATTACTTAACTTCAATTGAAGTCATTATAGCTACCTAAATTTATATTTCAACTTACAATACATGTTTACAAAATGTTTATGAAATAACTCACAATTAACAATTAGATTACAACTTTACTTTTCAAGTTTTTTTACCAAAAAATTATTTTTTTGCAGGAGCATTAAGCTTGATTTAAAAAATACAATTTGGTAAAGGAAGCGCCTTTTTTTAAGAAACAACTGTAAGGTAGCTAAAAAAAATCTCCATCTACACAATATAAACATTTGGATTAAAAATCTTTTTAATCCAAAAATATTTTCTCATCACTGCAATACATCTCAAAATTTCCAGATTCTAAACAATCAATTTTCACCGCAAACCAAAAACTTATCAAAGTACTTGGCTTAAACAATTTGACAGGATTACCAACTTCTTTATCATGACCAAAAGTAAAGCGAAAAAAATCATACATAAGCAACTAAGTAAAAGCTTAGATAAATACAGTTAACTCGCTATATTATCAGAGTTTTTACACATGTGGCTTTTTTATGATAAAAGTTCGTTTTTTCTCAAGCAAACGAGGAAGAAAATGTACATTAAACAGGGGAAAACCATGAAAAAAATAGCTAACATATTACTACTAACTTTTTGCCTTGGAGGACTTATGGGCTGCGTTGATCAAAACAAAGAAGAAGCTTCTAAACTAGCCATGATAGATGTAAATAGCATCATCGGTAGTGGAAATCATGCACAAGATGCTGCTAAGCATATACAAGATGCGCAAGAAATCTAGCAGCATAATCTTACTGTTATCGAAAAAATACTTTCTGAGTACAAAAACAAAGAACAAGCACGTGCCTATCTCATTGAGGCAGCCCGCCAACTGCAAACGCAACTTAATAATTCTAAGCTGTTAGCTACTCAATCCCTCTTAAATGCCTTAAATACCGTTTTGGATGAACAAAAAAAGGTATATGACCTTATCGTAAAAAAAGACGGCATCATCTATGTGAATGACGGGCAAAACTTCAAAGCTATGCCTGAAGATATTACCACAAAAGCACAGGCTTTATATAATAAAACTGCTGTAACATTCCCCTCTCTACCTAAAGTCATAACAGAGCCTAACTTACCCGCCGACCTTGGCGAAGGAGTACCCTTTCCGCCTGTAAACACGCAAGGTCAAGAAGAAAGCACCACTGATACCCCAAATAAAAATTAACTTTGCATATCACCCACGATGGGAAAACATATAACACATAACTTTATAATTTGGAGATGTTATGACTTTAAGTAAAAATGCCATTGGCAATTTACTCAATCGCTATAAAGCGGTGCTCAAAAAATGCCATATGATGAACACTTTCGGCAGCCTTGCCATTGCCGGTATGCTCATTATGGGCGGTGCAGGCCTTGCCGGTGCAACTGCGCCCACAAATATGTCTGAAATTGGAACGGCAGGCTTTACGGACGCCCCAGCTCTTGATGCCGTGCTTGGTGCAGGAACCATGACGGCTCCTTCTGGCGGTGTAACTATAGAATTTGGCGGTATTTCAGGCGCTACTGATACTGTCATTAACGTAGATGGACTGAATAATATCAATCCTACAAATGTAACATTAAATGGTACTAATAGTGGTAATGTCTTAAGTGAAGGCAACATTATTGTTACTATGACAGAAAATCCAAATAGCGAAGGCGGTACTGGATTTAACCTCTTCCTTGGTGGAGATGGCGTTGCTAGCGCATCACTGAATGGAGACCTTGTCCTTAATGGTTCTACCAGAAGCACAGCCGCTTCCAATATACAGCTTTATACACAGGGTGCCACAGAGGTTTCCATTAATAATCTGACTCTTACAAATAACGCTACAGCTAATATTCAGGGAGAAAATGGTAAACTTATAACTGGCACCTTAAAAATTGGTGAAGCAGGTGTATCCAAAGGCATCGTAGAAGTGGGCATTTGGCTCTCACCTTACAGCGTGAGCATACTTTACCTATGCTAGTCGATGTTTAAAAACGGGTTTCCACTCGTTTTTAAGAAAGGCACGCTCACTC
>CAYJNA010000187.1:0-2693 GCA_964371225.1 uncultured Desulfovibrionaceae bacterium | reverse complement strand
ACGCGTGTGTATACCTCTCAGATTTATGAATGGTGCGAAGAAGGGGGGGCGGCTGTTCCGCAACAAGGTAATGAGCTTACTGTTAATATGGTGCTGGAAGATATTGTTCCCACATGGATGGACACTTTTTTGGCAGGAAAATCCATCAATGACCATGTGAAAAACATGCCTTTAGCCGAAAGAAATCAGCTAGAGCCTCAAGGTATTATTTCCATGTTAACGGCGCCCATGACTTTTCGCGGAAAAGTGTGGGGTTTTATCGGTTTTGCTAACTGCCATACAGAATATCTGTGGAGTAGCTCAGAAGAAGATATTTTGCGCACAGCAGGCACACTGGTGTGTACCGCCATTAATAGCAGACGCACCAATGAGGCTTTGTACCATGCTCAAGAGCGTTTTGGGTATGTGGCAGAAGCTACGGGGGACGTTATTTGGTCGGTGGATGAAAAACATTGTATTACCTATATTTCTCCGCGCGTGAAAGCTGTACTAGGCTATGAACCTGAAGAACTTGTGGGCAAGTCTTTTGATGCTGTTCTGGTCAATGCCGCCGACTTTGTTTTTTCTGCCACGCCGCAAAATCCCATTATACGAGATGTTGAGCTGCGTATTTATGCTAAAGACGGCTCTGTACGCTGGCTGCGTTCTTCATGTAAATACGCCTTTGCTGAGGATGGCTCTTTACTATACGGCTTTGGCTCTAGCGCTGATTTTACGCGTATGCATGATGTGCAAGATGAGTTGAAAGTTATCAATAAAGAGTTGGAAGAAGCTAATAAGATTGCCCATGAGTTGGCAGACTCTGCCCATAGAGCCAATGCCATTAAAGGGCACTTTATCGCCAATGTTAGCCACGAAATCCGCACGCCCATGAATGCCATTGTAGGCATAACGCATCTTTTAAAGCACACTGAGCTGAATCTTAAACAAGAAGAATATATACAAACCATCGACGAATCCAGCGTTGCTTTGCTGGGTATTATCAATGACCTTTTGGATTTTTCCAAGATTCAAGACGGTAAGATGATTGTAGAAGAGCATTCTTTTACCATGCAAAGCATTGTGGATGATGTGACTAAAACCGCCAGACATTGGATAGACGAAGATAAGCTGAGTTTTTCCTTTACTGTAGACCCTCAAGTAGAGCCTGCATATGTGGGAGATGTTATTCGTTTAAATCAGGTGCTGACCAGCCTTACCACTAATGCCATAAAATTCACCCATGAAGGCAGTATTCACATTGGGGTGCGGGTAGAGTGTGACAGTAAAGAATCTTCCTTATTACATTTTTCGGTGCAAGATACCGGCATAGGTATTTCTGAGGAGCAAATGGGCATGCTTTTTGAGGGCTTTACCCAAGCAGACACTTCCAGCACCAGACGCTATGGCGGTATAGGGCTTGGGCTGGCTTTATGTAAAAGCTTAACCTCACTTATGGGTGGTGAGCTTTGGTGCACAAGCACACAAGGGGTTGGGACCACATTCCATTTTACTTGCCGCCTTGGGAAGAAAAAAGAAAAAAGCGAAATTACCAGTAAATTTTTGAATGAAATACATATTGTGGCGGCTTTTCCTCACACACAAGCCTTTACGGCTTTACAAGAAACTTTGTCACCCTTGGGTTTTTTGCGCGTAACTTTTGCTGAAGATACGCTGTCCTTAAAAAAGCATATTGACGGGCTGACAACACCTGATCTTATTATTGTGCATGAAGAGTTCAGCGACGTTTCTTTTGTGGGCAATGCCCTAGAAAAAGACGATACCTATTTTAATGCCATACCCATCATTTATTATGCACACCACACTAAGCCTGATTTTGCCCATGTGTGTACTGTGGTAGATTCTTTGGGGGCGTCGGTTTTGTATGATGCTTTTGTGAATATTTTAGGGACGAAGTTTGAGCCTAATACTGCCTTATGCCAACAAGGCTTTGAAGAGCTTTTACGCACGCAGTTTAGCGGTAAAAAAGTGCTTCTTGTGGAAGATAATGAAGTTAATCAGATGATTGCACAAAGTATTCTTGAAGAAGTGGGGCTTGTAGTCACCATTGCCAATGACGGCGTCGAAGGGTGCGAATTTATGTATAAAGAAACATTCGACCTTGTTATTATGGATGTGCAAATGCCTAAGATGGATGGCCTGAGCGCGGCAAGAAAATTGCGTGGAGACGCGCAATTTGCACATATTCCCATCATTGCCATGACAGCCCATGCCATGGATGAAGACAGAGAAAAAAGCTTTCAAGCAGGAATGAATGACCACACGACTAAACCCATTGATACGGCAAATTTATTCAAGGTGCTCTATTATTGGCTTTCTAAAGCGCGTTCTGGAACTTCGTTGGAGTAACAGGCTGTTGAAAAAGTGCAATCTACTTCGTTAGACTCGTTTTTTGCTCCAGTTGCGTATGTCTGTATACGCGCCTTTTGCAAAAAACTTCGTCTTCTTGTATCTTACATTTTTTGAACAGCCTGTGCAAAATATTAAAAAAAGTATTTTGTAAGAAAAGGTTTTTATTATCGACTTTTCCAACAGGCTGGTAAGGGTTAGACTAAAAACGCTGACGTATTTTTTTGGATAAGGTAATATTATAGCGTATGGGTGGTTTTTTATGCAAATGAAGATGTTAACAGATACGGAATTTTCAGCTTCTTTATTAGACGCTCTGCCCATAGTCTTGAGTTGTTGGACAA
>CAYJNA010000186.1:0-2755 GCA_964371225.1 uncultured Desulfovibrionaceae bacterium | reverse complement strand
TAGGTCTGTCGTTGGTGCCTACAATGGCGAGCTTCACATTGGCAGTATCGGTACCACCTTGCCCGTCATCAACAGTAACAAGAAAATTATGCTCAATAACTTGATCTTGGTTAAGACTGGCTGCAGCAGCATCATTAAGTGTAAATGTAATTAGTCCAGTAAGTCGATCAATGCTTACTTCACCGTAAGGGCTCGTACCTGCAATGGAATATGTTAAAGTATCGCCGTTGGCATCGGTGGCGTTAGTTTGCACGGTAACACGTGTATCGCCATCATACACCTTATTAGGATTAACAGCATTCACATCACCAGCAAGGTTACGACCCACGCCAGATTCAGTTACAAACATATCAGCATCGCTCAAATGCGGATGCAGATCATCATTACCGTCGGACACAAGAGAAAAACCTGAAATAACAGGAGCCACGTTTACAGCGTCAGCGGCAAGGGTATCTAGAGGCTGCTCAGAAGCTCGTGTCTGATCAAGGCCGGAAAGTCTGGTAAGACCACCCAAAAGTGTACCACCAATGGTATCCACAGAAACACCACTACCTAGAGGTGTGCCTGTGGCAGGACCGGCAGCAGGCATAAGCTCCTCACCAAGGGCAGCAAAGAAGGCTTCACCTGGTACAACATCCTCACCGATAACAAAGGTAGGCATATTTTCTGAAGTATACGCTACGTAAAAGTCAACTAAAGTAAGGCTTGAGCCATCTTCAAATGACATTACAAGGTTGTCATCACTACGTGTAAGTGTAGCATCTCCAGAATTAAATTCAAAAACTAAACGATCTTCTGGAGTTGGGGTAATAATTGCACTTTGTCCAGCTTGTGGCTTTTGTAATTTAATATCGGCCATGATAATTTCCTTTTGTAATTTTTTTTGTTGACATAACATAAAGCAATGCTGCCCAAAACTTAGGCAAAACAAAGAGCACAGCAAAACCGTGCTAAACCGTATGGAATATAGGCGCTTGATTGCGAGATGCCAAGCGACGAGGCAGAAAGCCTCAGGCCATAAGCCCACAAGCATGAAGGATGCTTGTTTTTTCTAGAGGGTCACAAAGCTTTTGTAACCACACGCAAAAAAAATGCGTACTTAACAATCTACCATTTTGTATCATTAGTCAATACTTTTTTATTTTTTTATATCCTAGTTGCGTAATTGCTATTTTTATGTAGTGCAAGCAACGTAAAGTATATTTAATTACTTTTTTTTCATTTGTATTAAGAAATACGTATCTTTTAGAAAACAGTTTTACATCTGCATAGTAAAAACTACATAAAAAATATGCAAAAGTAGACGGATTGACATTCACAATGTATCTACAAATTTATCATAAATAATTATGTAGTTAGACAATGATAATAAATAAAAACAACATACAAAATGTTTACATAGGAAAAATTTTATTTATAGCTGTAGTATGGTATTTACAAAACTTACTATTGAGGTAATATTTACATATAAATCTATATGTAAAATTTTATACATTTTTCATCTGTGAAAGCCCTACTCTGCGTAAATATAAAGGCGCATTTTTGGGCTACGTTTTCCCCCGCATTCCAACAGATTATTATTCATTTGATGTACTTTCAAAACACTAAATAAAGTAACTACATGTAATTCAAACGAAAAATATATTTTGACTCTTCACTTTCTTATGGTACACATGGTTTGCCGAAATAAGGGATGCGTATCAGCCTATTGAAAAATTTCGTAAAAAAATTTACAAAGGTTGCTTTCGCTTGTTTTTTACATACTGTTTAAAATATATATGGCAAAAACATGCCTTTAAAGCAGTGACACTTTTCTATACTGTGACATAACCCTAAAATACAGCTTTCGGCAGAGGCGGAGTAAAGACAAATGCTTAACGAAATTTTATTGATTATCTCTTTAGTATGCATTTATGCCACAGTGCTTGTGGCATATAAATATCTTGGTAAAAGTGGCTTATATGTATGGACGGCCATTGCCACCATCGCCGCAAATATTGAAGTCATCATTCTTATTCAAGCTTTTGGCTTGGAACAAACCCTTGGAAACATACTTTTTGCATCTACGTTTTTAGTAACAGATATTTTATCTGAAAACGAAGGGAAAAAAGTTGCACAAAAAGCTGTCGTATCAGGTATCTTTGCCAATATTACCTTTATACTCATAAGCCAGTCTTGGTTTTTTTATGAACCCAGTGCGCACGACTGGGCCAGCGGCATCATGCGTGAAGTATTTACCTATGTTCCTCGCATTATGATTGTGGGCATTTCAGTTTACGCACTGAGCCAAATTTTAGATGTATGGCTCTATGAAAAGATATGGAGTATTACGACTAGCATGTTTAAGAATAGCCAAAAAGGGCTATGGATTAGAAATAATATATCCACCCTCTGCTCTCAGGGGGTAAATACCATTCTCTTTACTTTTGGAGCATTTTACGGCTTAGAAGGGTATACAACATCCATGATTTGGAAATTAGTCTTTTCCTCCTATCTTATTTACTTGGTAACAAGCATATGCGACACACCTGCTGTCTATGTGGCACGAAAAATTAAAAGAAAAAGCGTATAAGGAATTCGGCAGCACTTGTTGCCCCTATTTTTGGTGAAGAACCGTCTTATTGCCCCTATCTTTGGCGAAGACCCGTGAAGAACCGGTATGTCTAGGGGGTCAAAGAGAGTACGTGGGAGTCTAAATGAGGAAAAAAGTTAAGCCCCGTAAGGCTTTAGAGACCTTACGGGGCTTTAATCTTTT
>CAYJNA010000185.1:0-2783 GCA_964371225.1 uncultured Desulfovibrionaceae bacterium | reverse complement strand
TTATCCACCGTCACTTCCACAGGCACAGTGAGACGTACCATGGATCCTTTGATTTCTTGCGTGGCCTTATCAGGAAAAGCTGTGGCCATAAGCAAACCAGATGGCACATTTTTTAGTTTCTCCGTTAAAATGGCGGCGGCATTGTCCTTGGCTTCTTCCTTGGTCTTTTTTTGCGCAAAAAGGCTTTGTCCGTCCATGTTGGCCATGGTGATATTTTCAGACTTGAGCTTGGCTTTAAGCTGATCACTTTTCACGGTGACGCGCATGGTCACCTCCACAAGGCCGCCCTCCACAGAACGAGTGGCGCCCACAGGGCTAGCTTTCACCACGTAACCATCACTGTGTGAAAGAATTTTATCTTGCACAAGAGTGTCGTTTTCCACAATGGTTTCAGAAAGCACCATGGAGCCTATGGCATTTTGAATGGCATTGCGATACGCTTGACGCTTGGCCGCTTCTTCATTGGCGCCCACACCCATGGCTATAACTTCTTTTTCATCAGCCGCCGCAAGTGCAGGTACACAATTCAAACAAATGAGAGCCAAACATACTGTAGATAATATTTTTTTCATACTACTTACCCTATGGTTATAGATTACTTACGGTGCATCTTAAGGAAGTCACATTTTGCAATTCTTCCAAACTCAATTCAAAAGTTATGGGAAGAGTGGGATTGCCTGCATAAAAATCTGTATAGGAAGATAGTTTACAAATGAAAGGAGAAGGGAGCACATAAGCCATGGCTCCATAATTTCCACTGCTAACTTTTGCCGCAGGATTGGTGGTACGTATAATGCTGCCATCAGCATCATAGGATAAAGAGAATTTGGATATTTTATTAAACTTTAACCAATCCTTTCTCATTTCTTCACCATTTGTCCACGCTTGCTCTAAAATTACATTGCCATTGGCGTCTAATAGTTCCACAGTCAGGGTGAAAGAAGCTTCATTATGAAAGGCAATGGCCGCATCCTTAGGAACTACGTAACCGGTGGCGCTTAAGAGGTTATTTGTAGATTGATACCCCTCTCCCACAAGAATCACGCCCTTATTGGGGTAGTCATCATCTGCAAGTTTTTTATTATACGCTTTGTTAAATGCGGAAAGGGCTACGTGAGAATCATGTGTTTTAAAAGTATCACTCATCGCAAGGGGCAATTGCATGGCCTTTCCTTGATAACCCAATTTTTGCAAGGTCTTTTTAAGTTCGCCTATAAATTTTCTATAGGCCACTCTGTCCACCGAAAGCTTTACAGGAACAGTGAGAGCCACAAGACCTCCCTCAAGGTTTTTTTGTGTGCTCGCTTGAACATTGGCTTCTGCTGTAAGTACCGAAGCAGGAACGCCCTTGATTTTTTCTTTAATAATGCTGGCGGCATCCTTGTTTTGTGCTTCTTGCGTAGTGTTTTGAGCAAAAAGGCTTTGCCCATCTATCACTGCCATGGTGATATTTTCAGCCTTAAGCTTGGCTTTGAGCTGCTCGCTTTTCACAGTGACGCGCATGGTCACTTCTAGCAAATTGCCAGAAATCGTGCGAGTGGGCCCTATTTGCGCAGATTTCACCACATAACCATCACTGTGTGAAAGAATCTTATCCTGCACAAGGCTTTCATTTTCCACTATGGTCTCAGAAAGCACCATGGAACCGATGACGCTTTGAATGGCGCTTCTATACGCTTGCTTTTTAGCCTCACTTTCTGTGTTGCCTATGCCAAGCACCACCACTTCTTTTTCATCAGTAGCACTTTGAGCACTGCCAGCACAAAGCAAAGAAGGTACCAAGGCTAAACAACACAATACCATTCCAGCACAAAATCTCTTCATAATATCCCCATATAAAATGAGTAAAGGGCAACTTCTGCGCCCTTTACTTTATTACATTTTTATTTTCTTAAAAATCCATATCGCCCATTTTCGTCACTCTACCACGAGACTCTTCGGTAGGAGCAGCAGAAGAGGCAGGGGCAGCGGGGGCAGCCGCAGGAGCTTCTTCGGTGGGAGTTGGCTTCATGGCACTTTGAGCATTTTCAGAGGCCTTTGCTAACTTTTGTGACCATCCAAGTACAGCAATGCACTGTCGCTCTACGCCTTCACCATCACACTCTTGAAAAATAGGAATAAGGCCGCGCTGGAAGGATTGTGAGGCCACGTTAATGGATGAAGCAGAAGCTTCTGTATATTGAGCACTTTCCACTTTATCTTTTTCGGTAATTTGCACACCTTCATTACCAGATTCTACAAAAACCACATTGCTATTAAGGAAGGCAGAAAAAGCAGCACGAGCCTTGCGCATGGCATTTTCACGAGCCATACGGTCTGCACGGGCACCACGTAAACTGGTAGAAACTTCCATGGTAGCCTTAAGCTTTAAACGATATAAGACACCATCTTTATACTCTATGGCAAAAACACCGTCGGGCGCGTCCAGCAGGGCTTGTCTTTGCCCTTCCAATTGTGCTTTCATGGCAGCAGCTTCTGTCTGAGCCACGTCAGCGGAGTTTGGCGCAGCTGCAGGTGCTGCGGCAGGAGTGGATGTTGCGGGAGCTGTAGCTGCATAAGCACCGGGAACCCATAATAATGCACCTAAGATAGCGCATACAAGAATTTTAGCCATGGTGGAAGCCTCCAAATTGGTTTGATATAAAAAATCAGCACGCAAAAATAGCATGCCAAATTCACCAATCTGAATAAATCACCTACCCTATAATGTCAAATATAGCAGTGAAGTATTTACAATAATTCCTCAACGACTACACAATATATATACAAGTTTCACCTATATA
>CAYJNA010000184.1:0-2784 GCA_964371225.1 uncultured Desulfovibrionaceae bacterium | reverse complement strand
AACGTTGCGTTGAAAGATGTATAACATACTTTTTTAATTTGACGACACTATCTAAAGAAAGACACATTGCCCGTGCCGTTTAAGGTGTTGATGATGACTTCAGGCTTGGCATTTTCAATTTTGCCAATGATAGCAGCAAAGTCTGTTTGATCCATGCTGGCGTATTCTTCGCCAACCACTTCACCGCCTTGGGCGGCAAGCTGGGTTTTAATCACAAGGTTAGCGGTTCTGGGGAATACATAGTCAGAACCTAGAAGAAAGAATTTTTTATACCCTTGAGACAAAAGATATTCGATGGCAGGCACAATTTGTTGGTTAGGTGCTGCGCCTGTATAGATGATGTTGGGAGATTGCTCCATGCCTTCGTACTGCACAGGGTACCATAAAAGGGCTTCATAATCTTCAAAAATGGGCTTCACAGCCTTACGTGAAGAAGAAGTCCAGCAACCAAACACAGTGGCTACGCCTTCGCTATCTACCAACTTTTCGGCCTTGGTGGCAAAAACGGAAGGTTCAGAGGCGCCGTCTTCTTCCACATATTCAATCTGCTTACCAAGCACACCGCCCGCGGCATTGATTTCCTTAATGGCCAGAACTTCGGCATCGCGCACGGCCTTTTCACTAATGGCCATGGAGCCTGTCAGAGAGTGCAACAGACCCACTTTTACCGTATCTGCAGCATGGGCAACGCCAGTACCAAGCATGCATAGCATGGCAAAACTTACTCCAAGACCCACACATTTTTTTAACATTGATTTTTCCATTCCACTTCTCCTAAAATAATATGTATATGAACAAAGGTAAAACCTTGTTAATATTAGAGTATGCGGCAATTAACTGCCTGTTAATTCTTTGAGTTTGAGATAGTGCGTAATAAGCTCCACACAATGCTCACGACTCACTTTGCCTGTATTAAGCGTCATGTGGTAAGCTACGGGATCTGTCCACGAAGCACCGCCAGTATAGTATTTATAGTAATTTGAGCGATATTTATCCGTTTTTTGAATCATCTTATGGGCTTCTTCTTCCGTGAGCCCTAGTAATTCCACCACATTTTTTACACATACAGCACGTGGCGCCTCCACATATACAGAAACAACATTGGTCTTTTTTTGTAAAACATGGTTGGCGCATTTACCTATAATTATACAAGACTGTTCTTCAGAAAGTTTTGTGATAAGCTCAGATTGAATATTAAAAAGATTATTGTCAGAAACAAAATCTTTTTCCATGGGTGTGGCTATATATTTGGTAGTGGCCTTACTAAGAACTTTAAGAAAATAGGATGTATTTAATTTTTCATCCACTTCTGCAAAGCGTGCCTTATTTATACCGGAATAGTCTTCAAGCATGGAAGGTAATTGTGTATCATAACATGGTATATTAAGCTCTTTTGATAGGAGTGAGCCAATATGCTTGCCACCGCTTCCAAAACCTCTGGCTATGGTAATAATAAAATTTTTCATAGTTATCCTTTATGGTATTTATTTTCTGTACACGTAAAAATTAAATACCGAATTGCTGTGAATCTATTTTTCATAAAGCAAAGCGTGTGCCAATTGAAAAAAATTTATTATTATAGTGGGTAATGAGAAATGTGAGAAAATTTCCCTTGTAAAAAGCTACAAAAATGTATTTTTCTGTCTTTGCGAAAGTTCATTTTGCATGCACGGCGATATTTTATGCATGTACATGGGGATGCTATGCTCTTTATTCTCTGAAATTTAAGATGAAAATACATATTCTACCAAGAGGTAGTTCTCTTCTTTTCTTTGAGAGGGCAAAAATCGACTTTGTATACAAGTGGAGCATGATTAGCCGACAGTTGGAAAAAGCAGTTCATATGTCTAATTTTTAAGTTATAAATTCTATTTTTACCGATACTTAAGTAGTTTTTTTAGCGTTGGCTAACTACGTAATGTAACATCAGAAAATTTTAAAATGAGAAAAATGAAGAAATTCTACCAAAAAGAAATTTATCTACGCCGCATGGGAAATGGCGCTCTAGAAGAAGAGTGAGGGCTTTAGAAAAGGGGTTTAACTTTTGAATCTATGAGCATGAAACTTACACGATTGAAGACGTGCTTAACTTTGTACCAAAGTTCATTTGGTATATGAAGTAAGAGTTTGATTTTTAAAAATAGTTACATATTTTTCAATGCGGGCTAGCATAGGTGTATTTTTATAGTTTTTCTTTAAGCCAAAAATACTACTTTTTTTATAAAACTCCAAATTCAATTCAAATACACGGCTTACTTGAGAACACGCTGTATATACTTTTGCACAATTCATTAAAATGCCGTATCATAAAAATTATTTGAAATTTATAATCCTGATTAATGATAAAGCATGTTATCGTGAATAATTGAAATAAGGTGCATTTTAAAATAGCTGAGCGTAGTTGAAAGGGGAGCGTGTGCAATGCCTTTCATTCCACACGGGGAATTTTTGCATATGCACGTTCATTTTGAAAGAGAGCTTCTTTCCACAAACTCTATTCACAAGAAAATACTGGTAGAGTTTAAAAAGTAAAGATTTCGTAATCTTTCATTTCTAGTAAAAATATGTGGTATATTGGCACAAAATAATAAAAATATTATTTATATAAAGAGTATACATATATTATACATAATATGCCTCTAGTATACCATGTTGCACCACCATATAATCCAAGGAATCCGCCATGAGTTTTGACCCCAAAAATATTGTTGTAAGTACCTCGTACACCGATAAGACCGCGGACATTATTGAAAATGTTAATGACGAACTTGAAGCTAACGATGA
>CAYJNA010000183.1:0-2845 GCA_964371225.1 uncultured Desulfovibrionaceae bacterium | reverse complement strand
CAAGAAACAAGACGGGGTTAATGTTTACAGTAATTTCCGGATTACTGGCAGACATGTTAATAAGGTTAGAAATAAGATAAAAGGAACCGGCCTTGATGGGATCTGTGGCGAAGGAGAGCAAAATCATCATGACACTGCCTACCATCATAAAAGTGACATATTTATCACCTTTTTTGTAGCCGGCGTTTTCAAAAAGTATATATAAGGTAGGCCACATAAGAAACACCGCCGCCACTTGCTCAATGAGTCCCACCAAATAACAGCTTATAAGGCTCATGGATGTAAGCAGCCAGGGGCGCCCCTTCACCATGGGACGCGTCATAAGCCATCTAGCTAAATATTCGGAGATATTACTGTGTACCAAGGCACCACAAAACACCATAAGGAAGAAAATATACACCGTCATGGGATTCCCCATAAACTGCGTAAAAACTTGATTCATGGGAGCATAACCAGTAACACCGAGCAAAAAGATGCTCAGTAGTCCCGGCCAATAGGTATCTACTGAACTCCACAAGTACACCACACCCAAAAACATCATAAGCACGGACATACCCATGGGGGAAATGGAGAGCAGTACGCCGCCGTCCACTTCAGGAAAGCCCATGTCCAATAAACGCTGACTGCTTTCTACCACCAAGGTTGGAGATGGAATGTACCTACCAAAGAGCATGAGGAGTAAACCTACAACTGTGTGAAAAATGGGCCAAGGCTCAATTTTTTTAACTCTATGTGTTTCGATGGTTTGTGACATGATCTCTCTCTTGGCTAAATGTAAACACCGGATAGCGTGTGATAAATGCCTCTGCCTTATCTATGGTGTATACGGATTCGAGAGCCTCGTCTGTCTTTGAAAAGACAGTTATGATTCTTTTTTGATATTTTTTGTACAAAGAGAGAATAAAAGATGTATTTAGGTGAGAACTAAATTATAATACCAGCATATTATTGATTTTTTACTTTTATGAAAAAAGCGCAAAGCCATGTAGTACATGGAAAAATGTACAAGCTTTGCGCTATTGTGAAAAAAATTACATTTGAACTGCCAAGCGGAAAGGCACATCGTTGCTCTCTGTATCCGTAAGATTCGTAAACTCGTCTAACAGCTATGCCACTTTGTGGCACCCTTCGGGCAGGAAAAATCAAATCGCTTTACGGCGAAGCAAAGCTTCACCTACTCTTGATTTTTGAATCGTGCTGACTTTGTCAACACTCTAAAGAAGTTTGCCTTCTTTCTCCTTAATAAAAAACATGGCTACAAAGGCAATACCGGTGGTAATGAGATACAACCAACATACAGAACTAAACATGGTAGCAGTAAGGGTATCCGTATAGCCGGCACTATCCAGCAAAGCGCCGATAAGCGGTTGAAATACGGCAGAGCCAAACATGGCAAAGGAATACAGTAAGCCATTGGCAGTGCTGGCAATGTTTTTGGGAAATACTTCGCGCACAGAAGCCATATACACACCTGCTGGAGAGTTGAGCACGATGGAAAGCAAAATACCCCAAACGAAAATTTCCGTACTGCCAAAAGAGCCGTTTTGCACAAAGAAGTACAGCATCATGGCAAAGAAAATTCCATTGGCCGCCACTATAAGCCCTTTGCGTGAAGGGAGCTTAGAAGCTAAGGTAGCAAACGCTATGGGGGTGACAATGGCAATAATTGCGGCCATACTGAGCAAGGAGCTCATTTCCTGACGGGTGAGACCTACCACATTGGTATAGTACAACCCTGCCCAAAGCCCCACAAAACTAAATAAAATGGCGGCATTGGCAGTGAAAGCTAGGGTTAAAATCCAAAAATTCCTTTTACTAAGGATGATTTTAATGGATTGCATAATACTAAGCTTTTGTAGAGGCGCCCCTTCTTGCTCTTGCGCGTTTTCTCTTGTTTCTTGCGCGGCATCCTTAAAGAAAAACCACGCAAGCAAAGTAGCTACTAAAGTGATGATGGTAAGCCCTTGCGTAGATAGACGCCAACCAAAATTTTCCACAAAATAGGAAAGCGGCGCTCCTGCCAGAGCCGAAGCTACCCCCACAGCCACAGCGAGCACCGAAGAAACAATAATCACATAGGTTTTTTGGCTAAACCAATCAGCCAAGGCCTTATAGGCCGGCATGAGGATGAGCGAACACCCTATACCTACGCCAAGGCGACCTAAAAAAGCTATGGTGCCATTACTTGCTGTGGCAAACACAAAAGTCCCCACGCAAGTAAGAGCCAAAGCCAAAGAAATGAGCTTGCGCGGAGATGTTTTGTCCGACAAAATACCGCTAGGTATTTGCAAAACGGCATAGGGGTAAAAATAAGCCGAGGCTAAAAGGCCCATGAAGGCGGCGTTAACGCCCAAGTCTAGCATGATGGCATCTGCCATGACAGCAGGACTCATGCGGTGAAAAATCACCACGGTATACGCAAAAATGGCAATGGCCAGAATAACCCAACGATAGGGCGAGGCATGGCGGTACATAAAATCTCCAAAATAAAAGATTTCCTCCCTTCTGCGCAAATATGATGTTTTTTAATAATGAACGCAGAAGAGAGGTGGCTTGCTGCTTACCAGCTTGCTGAAAAATCTGTAAAAAAACTTTTCCAATGCATAGTATTTTTACCAATTTTCTACAGGCTGTTCAAAAAGGGTAAGGTGCGAGGAAGACGACGTTTTTTTGCGAAGGGAGCGTATCAAGACATACGTGACCGGAGCAAAAAACGAGTCTGACGAAGCAGATTGCCCTTTTTCAACAGCCTGTTACATGACAAGCACAGATTTGACGTTCTTATGAGCCTCATCAAAAGCCTTTTGAACGTCTTTAAACTCGTAATATGTCATCATTTTATCGA
>CAYJNA010000182.1:0-2875 GCA_964371225.1 uncultured Desulfovibrionaceae bacterium | reverse complement strand
TTAAGCTATAAATTCTATCTTTACTGATAGTTAAGTAGTTTTTCAGTGTCGACTACATATTTTAACATCAACTCAATAAGTATCCCATAGCGCATTATCTTTTGGCGCGTATATACGGTTTCCCCAATACTTTAGGAAAGGCCACATGGCGTCTAAAAAATACCAACACAATCATAATGAGTATGAAAGGAAGCATATGTGTTATGTCCGTCGATAATGTAAGACCAAGCAATTGCAAGGTGGTACTTATGGATAAACTTACGCCAAATAAGAGCGCACCCCAAAAAAGCCATAACACTCTACCATGCGCTAACATGGCTAAAACAATGGCTATAAAGCCCGCGCCGTTAACCATGTTGGGAACAAATATACCTGCACTCAAAATGGCCATATAGGCACCGCTAAGCCCTGCCATAGTGCCGGTAAAAAGTACAATGACGGTGCGCAGCACAAAAACATTGGTTCCAAATACATCTAAGGCTTTAGGGTTTGCACCGGCGGCAATGAGCTGACGCTTACATATACTTTGCTTATAAAAATATATAAAAACAATCAGGCCACACACACACAATAAGGTAAATGGTGAAATTTGAAACAATGCGCCCACCATAGGAAGTTGCGACAAAAGAGGTATACTAATAACTTCCATAGCTTCCAGCCTAGGATATGTTTTGGCAAAATAGACATGATGAAAAAGTGCCGTTACGCCTTGCATGACAAAAGTTAGTGATAAGCCCATGACCACTTGATCAACTGCGTACCACACACAAAAAATAGCCATAAGTATGGCAAGTAATAAACCAGCACCGGCACCAGCTAAAAAACCAAGGGCATAACTTTGCGTTTCAAAAGCAAAATAAAAACCAAAGCAAGCTCCTGCGAGCATCATGCCTTCAAGTCCAAGGTTTAAAACGCCAGCTTGCTCGGAGAGCATTTCCCCAAAACCTGCCAAAAACAGGGGAAATGCCGCCATACATGTGCCCAAAAGAAGCGTTATAAAAAATGTTTCGTTTATCATTTTAGTAAATCTTATACTTTCACAAGTGCTTGTACAATTTTCTTTTACTCTTGTTTCTCAAAAACTTTATTCACTATGGCACTTAAAAGCATTACCAATGCCAATACCACATGAATAATATATGTTGGCACTTGTAATACGCGAGAAGCACTACTGCCGCCCACAAGAAGTAATGAAAAAAGGAAGGTATACAAAAGAATTGCCACGCCATGACAACGCCCTAAAAACACAATGGGAATGGCAAGAATACTATAGGCCGGATTCCAATTGGCCTGCACGGCTCCGTGCACCCCTAAAACTTCAATGGCTCCTGCCAAGCTAATACATGCACCACTAAGACAAAAAGCTAAAAAAAGTAAAGACTTTACAGGATACCCCGCATGATAGGCCACTTTTTTATTACTCTCAATGATGCGCCATTTCATACCCAAAGCAGTATGATTTAGTATATAGTGAACAAAAAGTATTGTAAAAATAGCAAGAAAAAAGCCCACATGCACACTGCTATCAAAAAGACGTGAAAGGCGATTTTCCACAGCAAGGGTAAAGGTTTGGGGATGCGGAAACGCCATATCACGCAAGGGACCTTTAATAAGCACATTACCTAAGCTTATACCAATAAAGGACATCATAACCGTGCTTACCACTTCATTTATGCCATATTTACTATGTAAAAATGCAGATACGCTTACCCACATGGCTCCGATGATAAGAGAAATAAGAAGGCAAAGAGGAATAAAAAAAAGGGGATGCATAAAGGTTGCCAATGACGTTGCAAGACCAATGCTTACAACAGCTCCCAAAAGAAATTGCCCATCACCGCCAAGATTCCAAATTCCGGCTTTAAAGGCAATCATCAATCCTGCACTTATACAAAGAAGAGGTGTCATCTTCAAAAGCACAGCTTCAAATCCCAAGCTATTGGTCAGACTACGCTTAAAAATATAGGCATAATATTCAAAAGGATTAGCATCTAAAAAGAAAAGAATACCTGCGCTGAGTAAAAAAGCTAACAGGAGAGGAACAATATTCTTAATAAAAAAAATAGCGTAGGAGGGCAGTATTTTTTTGTGCATAATTATGCTGTTGCCATGATGTTGGTTATTGTATGACGAGCTTTTCCATTATTCACACAACAATGGCTGAGCTTTCCGTTTTTTAATACGGCCAAATGCGTGGATAAAGAGAGTAATTCATCTATGTCACTTGATATAACAATGAAACTACAGCCTTGATTCAATTGCGCACGAATTTTCTCATGGAAATTTTTTGCTGTTTTTACATCTAGCCCATGGGTGGGTTGGTGCAAAATACCCACGCAAAAATGGGGCTGATTCAACTCTCTGGCAAGAATAACTTTTTGCATGGTGCCGCCAGAAAGAGTATGAGCAGCACTTGTCTGGTATTCCAAAGGAATAGAAAATGCTTGCATAATTTTTTTGGCATACACATGCATCTGTTTCCACTTAGCTATGCCGTGCTTCCAAAAGGGTTGCAAGCCTATATTTTTTATTTGCAAATTAAAGGCAATATTTTCACTACCCACAAGCCCCTCAGCAAGCCTATCTTCACTCGCATAATGTATACCCAGCTTTTGCCGTTGCGCATTGGCTAGTTTTGTAATTTCTTGCCCATGTAAAAAAATAGCTCCGCTTTTAGGGAGGCGTTGCCCTGCTAAAATTTCAGCAAAATGCTTTTGCCCATGCCCATCAATGCCGGCAATGCCCCATATTTCATTACTCTTTATGCTAAGAGATATATCATGAATGGAGCAAGCTTGTTCTTCCTCATGGCTTGCAATACCAGAAAGCTCAAGCAAGGGCGTATCTGTTTTATGTACTTCCTTGTTGCTGCATA
>CAYJNA010000181.1:0-2932 GCA_964371225.1 uncultured Desulfovibrionaceae bacterium | reverse complement strand
CGCCTTGGGCTACCTTGGTGGCAAGACCTGTGGAAGGGCCGGCGCGTTGTACGTCTACCACAACACAGGGGATTTCTGCCATACAGGCATAACCTATGGCTTCTTGCTTTAAGGAAAAACCAGGGCCGGAGGTAGCTGTCATGGATTTAGCACCAGCAAGAGAGGCGCCACATACGGCACACATGGAAGCTATTTCGTCTTCCATTTGAATGAAGGTGCCACCTTTTTTGGGCAACTTAACAGCCAACTCTTCGGCAATTTCTGTGGAAGGGGTGATGGGGTAACCGGCAAAGAAAGATACGCCGGCGTACAAGGCGCCTTCAACACAGGCAGCATTGCCTTGAACAAAAACGGTTTTGTTCTCACTCATTACGCCACCTCATCTTT
The DNA here is from genome assembly GCA_964371225.1 of uncultured Desulfovibrionaceae bacterium. Lineage (GTDB taxonomy): Bacteria > Desulfobacterota > Desulfovibrionia > Desulfovibrionales > Desulfovibrionaceae > CAYJAD01. The sequence goes on along the minus strand of CAYJNA010000181.1, from coordinate 2,545 downwards.
TTTAGCCTTTTTAGGCTTTTGGCTTTTATCTACGGTAATGGCAAGGTCTGGACAGTATAGCTCACACATACCGCAAACAATACATTTTTCCATATCATGAACAGCTTTTTCCTGCTGTAAGCTTAGGGCACCTTTAGGGCAAAAAGCTACGCAAACGCCGCAGCCTTTACACCAAGGCGTATTAATTGCTACTGCTCCCATGTATATCTCCAAAGTTTGGGCAACCGCGTAAAAATAATGCGGTGCGAGTTAGTAGAGAAGGGCTTGTAAACAACCTACAAGTCGCCCTTACACCTCTACAGAATAAAAGAAAGTAAGACAAGTACTGTGCAAATTTAGGGGTGCTATTGAAAACTTTTCGGTGAGTCATTTTTTCATCAATACTGCAGAGAGGGACATTTGATAATTGATTAAATTTACAGAGCATTTTAAAACGATGCTTTGTCTTGCGGTATCTGGTTGAGTTGAGTACTCAACCATTTGTGAATAGGTGAACGAGGTGTTTTATGGTGCGATGTCGCAACATATAAAAATAGTAGAATAATTTTTTATGGCTAGCTGTAAAAATAAATCAAATATAGCTAAAAAAAGTTAGATAAAACTTTTTTTCACAATGCTGTTTTGAGCGAAGTGTGTCCTCGCTTGTGAAGGGGGGCGGAGCAAGTATGCCTTTTTGAAAAATATGTGGAAACGTGCTTTGCAGCATCAGCTATATGAGACAGAGGCATTTAGAAAATTATTGGGGATGAAAAGAGTATAGTATATTGCTAAAATTACTATAAACGCCAGAAAGTTTTACAAAATATTTTCTGGCATTTATAGTTTACAAAAGTATTGGTGTTTTTTTACTTAATTAGTCGATATTTAAAAAAAAGTGGAAACACGTTTTTCAGTGTCGACTAATTAAATTCTAGAATATCACTGATGTCTTTTAGCAAGGTTTCAAGTCCTGTGCGCTGAGCCGCAGAAATGGTTATGGCATGGGGATGTGCATTTTTTAAAAGAACAGTATCTTCATCGCTGACACTATCCCATTTGTTTAAAACTAAAATGCGCGGTACTTCCGTAAGCTTCATATCCATAAGTACATCTTCCACAGAAGAAAGATGTTGTTCTAAAGCTGCGTGGGATGCATCAGCCACATGTAAAAGAACGTCTGCTGCCTCCAGCTCTTCTAGGGTAGCTTGAAAAGCTTCCTTGAGCTCTTTAGGAAGGTTACGTATGAAGCCCACGGTGTCTGCCAGAATGACTTCATGTTCCTCAGGAAAGCGCAAACGCCTTGTGGTGGGGTCTAAGGTGGCAAAAAGTTTATCTTCTGCAATAACCTCTGAACGTGTAAGCGTGTTTAATAGGGTAGATTTACCAGCATTGGTATAGCCTACAATGGCCACTAAGGGGATGCCCTGACGTGAGCGGCGTCCGCGTGTAAAGGCGCGTTGTCTACGTAATTCTTCAAGATTTTTCTTAATCTTGGCAATGCGGTCACGCACGCGGCGGCGATCCGTTTCCAGCTTGGTTTCCCCTGGGCCACGACCGCCAATGCCACCCATAAGTCTATCCATGGCGCGGTTTTTTCCCACAAGGCGCGGCTGTGTGTATTTAAGTTGCGCCATTTCCACTTGCAATTTTCCAGCACTGGTAACGGCATGTTGGGCGAAAATATCTAAAATAAGCTGTGTACGGTCAAGAACTTTGCGCTCAGTAATATCTGCTAGGTTTTGTAATTGCGCGGGGGAAAGCTCACCGTCAAAAACCAGTACAGATGCATGGCCTTGTAAGGCTTGCACTTCCAATTCTGCAATTTTTCCACGCCCAAGAATTGATTTTGGATTAAGCCTTGGCACACGTTGTACCATACGCCCCACCACCGTAAGGCCAGCAGTGAGAGCAAGGTCGGCCAATTCATCAAGATGGGCCTCTTGTACGGGGCGAGGCTGTGTGCTGACAGAAATAAGTATGGCGCGTGTGGTGGACTCGGCTTCTTTGGTGCCGTCCAATTCACGGCGTAGCTCTTCTTCCAAGGCTTCCACCATGGTAAAGTCAGCCTCTGGCTTATCCCAAGGCATGGCATCATAGACCATATAAGGTTTGTTATCGGGGTTGGGGGGAAGAAGATGTGCGTATTGCCACTGCACAGGTTCGCCATGGGGGCTCACGGTAAGTACACAAACGGCGTCGAGGCGCAAGAAGAGCATGTCCATAAGGTCTTCTTGTGAAAGCAGTTCCGGCGTGAGATGCGTATGTAAAAGACGCGCACCGCGTAGACGCCCCGCTCCCCCACGACCACGTGTGAGCTCAGGAATTAAAATACCCTTAGTGTCACCCACCATAAGCAAGTCTACCTTGCCTTTGCGGTCTATAAGTAAGCCAATTTGTCGCCCAATGGAGCGAGACAAAGCCGCCAATTCCTTAGCTTGTTCTAGGCTAAAGGCCTCTTGCGTAGGAAAACGGCGCGTACTGAGACGATTGATGGCCTTGATTTGACTTTGCTTCAGGCCTTCTAAATTTCCGTCAATGGTAGAAGTGGCTATGGCTGTACTCCTAA
>CAYJNA010000180.1:0-3044 GCA_964371225.1 uncultured Desulfovibrionaceae bacterium | reverse complement strand
GGCCTCCGGCGTGACAGGCCGGCGTTATAACCGACTTAACTACCGCTCCGCGTTTCTCAAGAACTTCATGCCCTCGAGAAATACGTTTCTACGCAAAAGTTCCTTACCTGTCAACACATTTTTATATTTTTTTAAATAAATTTTAAAAAATGTATTTTTTCAACAAGATAAACACTTAAAAAAACACTCTACTGAACTATAAAATCCCTGCAATGGCCTTCCCTACGCGTTGTAAGAGCAAATTTTGCGTTCCCTGAGTGGTATCATGAAGCTTTTTACTATCCAATGCGAAAACCACCATACGTCCAGAAGCTTCGTCCAGAATTGTTTCTAAAGAAGCTGTACTTACCACCTCAGCATTATTACGTACTGGAGAAGCTTTTTTACGCGTAGCTATATGCACATCCACCACAATGCCTTTACCTGCATCTTCTGACTGCGCAATGCCTCTAGGTTTCCACTGAGCATCTGCCCCCGCTGCTGCTTCGTTAGCCTGCGCTTGCGACATGGCTCCCTCATATACAATATTCACCAATATGACATAGCCCGCTTGGCTGGGGCTTTGTGTACCAGAAAAGCCTGCACCCTTAATGGATTGCAACAGCGCCATTTCCGCAGAAACATCTTTTTTCCCCTGCTTCAAAACGTGTATAGCCACTACTTTTTCTACATCTGCTTGTTTTTTCAAGGTCAATGGACGCGTTTGAATAAGCTGCGCTTGTTCCATATATTGCGTAGGGGTGATTTTTTGTTCGGTACAAGCCGCCATGGCAAAAACACAGCATAACAAACATACATATCTGAAAATCATATTTTTTACTCCTTGGTAAATGATCGCACCACAGACCACGCTATGGAGTTTTCCAAGGTGGCTGCTGCGGCATCAGGGGCCATATTTTTCCCTCTTTCTTTGGGATTTAAACGAGAAACATATTTTTTTTGATTTTTATCTTTGACAGAAACTTCCGCTTCCATATGCCAAACCAGTAATTCTTCACTGCCCACAGCGGAGCCTAAAGCAAGGCCGGCCATAAGCCCTATCCCTGCCCCTACCAGTGCTCCTTCACCGCCAAAGGCGCCGCCCAATTGCGCGCCCAAGGCCACACCGGCTATGCCCGGCACTGCTAGGTCTGTGGCGCTGGCGCTTTTTTCTTCACTGCCAAGCATACCAAATTTTTCTAAAGTCACAGTGATAACATAATCAGCTTCATAAGAACTGTAGGCTTCACGTGCGCCGTGCTCACTTTGCATAAGCGCCATAATGGTACCTGCAAGACTTTGCCTTGCTTCAGTCTTATTGATGACCTCTACATATATATAGGGGCTGCCTTTAAGTGGTGGCACATGCAATTGCGCCGCAGGTGGCATGGCCGGCGTAGCTGGATTTTGCGCCGCCGTACACGCGCTTAAAAACACACAAATACATAGTATAGGTAGAATAAAAATTTTTTTCATGGTGTTATCCTCGCCTCCTAGCTACAAAAATTATTTTTCTTTGTCCAGAAATTTACCCTTAAAGCCCGCCTTGCTCTTGACGAATATATTTTTTGCCGTATGTTTCTTGTGTCAAAAATACACGTAAACAGAGGTCGGCATGGCAAAAAATCTTATTATAGTAGAATCACCCGCCAAGGTTAAAACCATTAAAAAATTTCTTGATGCCAAATATCAAGTCTTAGCCAGTGTGGGACACGTGCGCGATTTACCTTCCAAAGTATTGGGCGTAGATGAAGCCCATGACTTTGCACCGCAATATGAGGTCATCGACAATAAAAAAAAGGTTGTCAGTGACTTACGCGCCGCTGCTGCCAAGGCAGACATTGTCTATCTTGCACCCGACCCCGACCGCGAAGGGGAAGCCATTGCATGGCACGTGGCTGAACTCATTAAAGATAAAGTAGACACCATTCAGCGTATCCAATTTAACGAAATCACCGCGAAAGCTGTGCGTGAAGCCTTAGAGCATCCACGCCCACTCAATGAAAATCTTTTTGATGCACAACAAGCCCGTCGCATTCTAGACCGTCTTGTGGGCTATAAAATATCACCCTTACTTTGGAAAAATGTCAAGCGCGGCATTTCCGCTGGCCGAGTGCAATCGGTGGCTTTGCGTCTTATTGTGGAAAGAGAAGAAGAACGCAGAGCGTTTAAGCCCGAAGAATACTGGCTCTTTAAAGCTCTTCTTAATGCTGAAGTGCCTCCCGTTATAAAGGTAGACTTACACAAAGTACGCGATAAGAAAGCGCATATTCCTGACGCTGCCGCCGCTGAAGCCTTGGAAAAGGACATGGAAGGCAAGCCCTTTGTGGTGGATAAAATTGAGGAAAAAGAAAGACAAAAGGCACCACTGCCTCCTTTCATCACCTCAACGCTACAACAAAGCGCCAACCAACGCCACGGTTATACCGCCAAGCGTACCATGACCATAGCTCAGCGTCTTTATGAAGGTGTAGACATTGGCGATATGGGCATTACCGCTCTTATTACCTATATGCGTACCGACTCTATCCGCATTGCCGATGAAGCCCGTGCCGCCGCTGCCGACTTTATCGCTAGCCACTATGGGCCGGATTTTCTCCCTGAAAAGGGCGCTAAAACCACGCGTAAGACTGCTAAAAACAAAGCCAGCGTACAAGATGCGCACGAAGCCATTCGCCCCGTTGATGTCAACATCACCCCTGACATGGTGAAAAGCTCCTTACCACCGGAGCAATATACTTTATACAAGCTTATTTGGGCACGTTTTGTGGCCTCACAAATGGCTGCCGCACGTTTTCACGACACCACAGTGACCATTGTATGTGGGCCTGCTCAGTGGCGCGCCAAAGGTATTCGTATGCTTTTTGCCGGTTGGACTGCGGCCTATCCCCGCACTTCCGACGAAAGCGATGCTGATTTGCCGCCTTTAAAAGAAGGTCAGGAACTTAGCCTTGAAAAACTCACCAAGGAACAAAAGTTTACCCAACCCCCTGCACGCTATACAGAAGCATCCTTGGTGCGTGAATTGGAAGAACAAGGCATTGGGCGCCCTTCCACCTATGCCA
>CAYJNA010000179.1:0-3046 GCA_964371225.1 uncultured Desulfovibrionaceae bacterium | reverse complement strand
TTTCGAGACCTCTGCACAATTATTTTACACTTCAAACAGTTTTTCAAATTTCAAATACAAAATTATACTTGAAAATACTTGTGCAGAGGTCTCTTTTCTTATGGAAAAAAAGCATATTAGCACTTGCTATTTTTCTGTCTTATCCTCTATACTTGCCATATGACAGTGGAAAAAAACTTTTTTACTCTCTATGACACATGGCATCAAAGTGAGCAAGGCGCCTTTGCCCTTCGTTGCGGCCTACGACTTACTGAAAAAATGCTCACCCATTGGCCCAGACGCGGGCACAGTATTTTACAAGTCTACTGCGAACACGCAAGCACTTTAGAACTTTTATGGCGCAGCGGTTTAGATGTCAGTGCCGTGCTCCCCTCCTCAGCATTGCTACAATCCGTAGAAAGTAGCGTAAGGCAAAGATTTGATATACACACGCTGGCCCCTGCCGCTTTAGATAATTTACCTTGGGCTGATAAAAGCTTTGATTATGTGGCACTTATGCTGCCCCCCTTGCCTGATACTCACGCCTACCCCCCCTTGCATGCACTCTTGGCAGAAGCAATACGTGTGGCAGCTAAAGGAGTACTTTTTCAAGGTTGGAACCCCTGTTCCGTGGTGGGTATGCGCCATACATGGCGAAAAAAAACCTTAGCGCCTTTTCTGCAGGCGGGGCTTTGGCATTCATGGCGCGATGTGACGCAAACCCTCCTCACACTTTCCCAATCGCCCGCACCCACAACCTTAACCCGTTCTTTACGCAGACTGCATACCAGATCCACCCTCATGAGTGCCATGCGGCATTGGGGGAAAAAATCCTTTATGCAAAAATATAACGATCTTATTTTACCCATCCCCATGGGCGCTCTCATGCAAGTGCGTGTGGATTTGGCAGATTCTATAGCCATGACCAGCACTCCCTTACGCTTTAATCCTTTATCTGGTGCCACCATGCAACCAGCACCCGTGACAAAGCGTAGCCAAAATTATCAAACCTCTCAAAAAACCATACAAGAATAGTAAAAAAAGGAAATATCATGTCGCTTATGGAAAAAGTAAAAACCTTTGTTATGGAAAAGAAATTTCTAGTACTGGGCGTAGTCTTGGCCGTATTTGTCACCGTAGGCGTTTTTGTGGGCTGGCAAAAATACACCCATTCGCAATCTCCTGAATATTTTATCACGCAGCTCAACGCCGCACTGGTAGCTGATGATATGGCTGCCCTTGCCACCTTGGTGGACTTTAGAGCCATTACCGAAGATGTGGCCACACACATTCTTGCACAGCCCATGCCGTCTAAGTCTAGCACCCCAAAACAACAACAAGTGCCACTTTTAGCAGAAGATATACAAAGATTTTTCATTGAAAGTATGAAAAACAAAGATAATGAGGCCAAAAACACTGCTCCTGAAAACCCTCTAGCCCCTTTGTCCCCCCTACCGGCGGACTTTGCCAAACAGATAAGCGGAAATTTCTTTTTGCACGCCCGCACCTCAGACGGTGCCATTACCGGAGTACGCTTCACGCACCCACGTCTTGATAAAGAATTTACTTTGCATTTTTACCTCAGCCAAAAGCCTGACTGGCAAATGGTACGCCTTATTAATGTCAGGGATTTAGTGCAAACCTATATCAAAGAAGATGCTTCCTTGGAGCAAAGCCGCCAAAAAGCCAATGCCATACAAAGAGCCAAAGATCAAAAACGCATTAATACACAGTTTAAAATGGAAGAATGTGTTGCCTTTATTCACACGCCAACAGGGCAAAAAACACCCAACTTAACCATACGCATACGTGGACAAAATGCTGGCCCTTTCATCATTCGTAACATGACCTTTGATACCACCATTCATGCGCAAATTGACAATGGCGAGCTGGCTTTTAAACAAAACATCAATACCGCCGCACGCATAAACGTAGGTACAACACTTGAAGATAGCTTTACCCTAGAATTGGAAACAGAAGGCAAAGAAGCAAAAATTCTTACGGAGTCCAAAAAAATTCTCTGTGAAGCCAAGGTTCGCTTTATGACTTTAGATAATGGTACCATGCTGTACACAGCAGATGATGAAACCTATATGGGCAAACCCTTACCTAAAAAATAACTCTATGGCGGAAAAAGAGCTTTTTACCTCTTCACATACGCCTTGGCTTATGGCAAAATGCAGGGCTTGATAAGGAATATATGCGCGTATTATGCGCGCTAGAATAAAAAATACAAGTAGCCTTCAGGCATCTTGGGAGAACTCAAATGAATATGCTTAGCCGCTCTACGCACCTTTCAGTACACGTACACAAGCACGAAGCCGCCATGGCCGAACGTGCTGCACATATTTTTGCCGAACATTGTGAAGAAGCCATCGCCGAGCGCGATATTTTTAACGTGGCTCTTTCCGGCGGGCAAACACCCATCTCTTTTTTCCAATTATTAAGTAGCCCAGACTGGGCAGAACGCCTTCCTTGGGATAAAATTGGCATCTACTGGGTAGATGAACGCTGTGTGGGGCCTGACCACAAAGATAGTAATTATGGTATGGCACGCCGTGAGCTCCTCTCACACGTTCCCGCTACCCATTATTATCGCATGCGCGGCGAAAATGATCCCGAACAAGCCGCTTTGCAATATGAAGAGCTTTTACGCGAACACTTTAAAACCCCTACGGAAACACCGCGTTTTGATTTTATTCTTCTAGGTATGGCCGATGACGGGCACACAGGCTCCATTTTCCCCGGTTCCCCAGCCTTGGTAGAAGAAAAACGTCTTTGCATTGATCAATACGTACCTGAACGTAAAGCTGATCGCATTACCCTAACTTTACCCGTACTCAATAATACACGTTGCTGCATGTTTTTGGTTTCCGGTAAGGAAAAACACGCTGCGCTTAAAAAGTCTTTAGACTTACTTGAGCCTCCCGTTCTTCCAGCCCAAAAAGTACGCCCCACTTTTGGCGAGCTTATTTGGATTGTGGATGAAGCTGCCGCTTTAGGTAAGTAGTTTTTATGTAAGTTAAGTTTTTTTTGGGGGGGAGGGTGCTTTTTGTAAAAAGCACCC
>CAYJNA010000178.1:0-3062 GCA_964371225.1 uncultured Desulfovibrionaceae bacterium | reverse complement strand
GCATTCCACAAAATGATTGATAGTAAGGATTTTGCACCCACGCTTCAACCACACGTTCATCGCTCAAATTTTCAATTTGCTTGAGCAAAAGTAATCCTACTGCACTCTTCTATGGATAGATGGGAAGGCGACGAGCTAGGCACTGCAGCGTATGATGCTGGTGAGGGAGAGTGGGTAGAACCTTCGTTGCAAAGCGAGGCAGTAAGCTTAGGAACAGCTGAAGCACTTGATGAGGCATTTTTTAAGATTTTAAATAGACGTACTGAAAACTTACAAGATGAAGTTTTAGAGGAAATGACGTCTAAACAAGTGTAATGTAAGCGTGATATTTTGCCTATACTGTGAAAATCGCTCTTTGATACATATCAAAGAGCGGTTTTTCATTGCTTTTTCAAAATTGCTATATCACTAAATATTATTATACATAAGTATCCACGGATTTTGCAGGTGCCTTAGCAGGCTCTGCAGCTTCGCCTGAAGTTTCTGCTGAAGGAGTAGCTTCAGCGGCAGGTGCTGCGCCGGCGCTTTGAGCCTCTGTGACCACCTGAGCTGTAGTTACTGCAGTCTGTGTAGTGGCAGAGGAAGTAGAGGGCTGTTCACCTTGAGCAGTGATAGTTTCTTCAACAATGGATGTTTCTTCAAGGGAGGTCGGATCTTCAAGACCGGTAGCTTCATTGAGCTTTTCTTCGGCGGCTTCTTCGATATCCGTTCTGAGTCCTTCAAGCAAGTCAGAAACATTTTGTTCAAAATTATCTTTTTCCATACTTTGAAGCATATTGACGGCTGTTTGCTTACCAAAGGCCGTTCTTTCGCTACTGGTTTCTGCTGTACTGCTAGACGCGGCGCCCATGACGGAAGCAAGTAAACTATTTTGCGTGTTATTTGCATTGGCCATAACTATAGATTGCGCAGAAAAATGAGCAATGGTCATGGACTGTGTGGATGTATCTTCTTCTTGTTGTAGACCATTTTCTTGGGCTTGATTAACTCCTCGAGCTTTAAGGAATTCATCTAAGGGGGATGACTGTTTTTGAGTTAAGTCATTGGTGATGCTGTTCATATGGCCCCTCCACATGGTAAGGAAGTAGTTTTAATGTGTTACATCTGTTGCAAAAAAATTTATCGACCAAAAGCGGGAAAACTTTACTACCTCAGTTAATATTTTGTGAACTTCTAATATTTTGCATGTGGGTGAACTTATAAATTTTTTCATTTTGTAAAATTTTCCATAGCGGTCTTCAGTTCAACCGATAGCGTTCATCTTAAAAAAAGGAAGGGGCAGCTGTATATAGTCTCATTTTTCCAAAAAATTGGAGTGAGTTTTGCATGAAATTATCCATATAGTTTTCATCGGTAATTTTTTCCCAACGTGCCCAACCAAAGTTTTATATCTAAGGCTTGGAGGATTTTATAATGAGCAATGTCGCAAGTGTTTCTAATCAGACAAGTTTTCTACCTTCGACGCAAGCATCTTCAAAAAACTTAGGGGGATCAGGTAAATCTAGTAGTTTTGGCTTTGAATTTCTTGAAAATACTAGTTCAAGAGCATCGTATACTGGTTCGAATGTGAGCTTATGGGGAGAGGAAGCTCAGAGTACTTTTGCGCAAAACGCAAATAGTTTGCAAAGAAGCACTTCAAACGGCTCCATGGGGGAAACTCTTGCGGATGCTGTCAATACAAAGGTTGCTTTTGCTCAAACTGAGGAAAGTTCTACCCTGACAGGGGGAAAACTCTCCATTAATCTTGACGCCAATAAGCTTACTTTACCCAGCGGTATTACACTTGCTTTACCTTTTATTAATGATGGTAACTTCAGAGTAACCGAAGGTGAGGATGGCACTGTGACAGTTGTTACAGATATGCTTCGCGTTACTTACGACAAAGATGGTAATCCCATTGCTTCTGAAAAAGGCAGTTTTGACCCTCTCACCGGCACTGACGGTAAGGATTACATCATTAATCGAAATGGCACATATGTGAATGCCGGCGGTGGCGATGATGTTATTTTTCAGCTGAGTAAATCTGCCACCATTCGTGCCGGTGCCGGAGATGATGCAATTATTTTTGATGACACTGTTTTTGATGCATTAACCATTGACCTTGGCGATGGTGATGACACCATAGAGAGCCATAGTCTTAGGGTTTCTGGTGACCTTGATATAAGCGCCGGAGATGGTGACGATACTATTGACATAGGCACGCTACAAGCTGCAAATCTTACCCTCGATGGTGGAGATGGTAACGACAATATTTTAATAGGTTCACTTTTAGCCAATGGCTTTAGCATTGATGGTGGAGAAGGGGATAATAGTATTTCTATCCTAAGTCTCTTAAGCAACTCAGAAAATATTACGAACTCCATATCTGCCGGCAATGGAGATAATGAAATTTCCATCGGTACGGGTGTTTTTAAAGGGGATATTGTCGTAGGTGATGGAGATAATACTATTTCTCTAGACCAAATAAAGGAAACGACCTTACAAGGGGGCTATGGAAAAAATATTGTTAACATTAATGCAGCATATGTAAGTAGTGTGCTCATGGCTAGTAAGCAAAGCACTGTAGATATTAAAGACAATCAGGACACTACCGTAAGTATTGTTGAAGAAAAATCCATGGTTAACGGCGCTCTCATAGGGCAAGTGCTTGATGGTATTTTGAACGAACAAAAGCAAAATAATAAAAGCACATCATCGGAAAAAACAAAGAATTCAGATAATGCCGCAGGCTCTTCTCAAACTCATTCCCAGCGCAATACACTTATGTTTAAAGATGACATGGCGCAGCAAATAGAAAATATTCTTACCCAAAGCATAAACCCCTTACGAGATACGCAACAAGACACTGTTGTGTAAATAGAAGTTTTTTGTACGACGTAATTTCATGTCATATGGAGTAAAAAATGAATATATCCAATGTATCACAAAGCTATGGCCTTATGTTTGACACGCATTCCGGTACAAAGGCGCAACAAAACACTGCGAAAGCGTCTTCTGATACGGTGAATATTTCTGAAGAAGCACGGGCGCTCATGGAGAAAGATAAACAAGCCAAAGCTGCA
>CAYJNA010000177.1:0-3068 GCA_964371225.1 uncultured Desulfovibrionaceae bacterium | reverse complement strand
GTGAGCGTGCCTTTCTTAAAAACGAGTGGAAACACGTTTTTAAGCATCGACTAATTTATAGAACCTACACTGCCAGCCGGCCCCTCATAAGGGGATTCCATCGGCGGAGTATATGGGCGGCTAATGGGTTCACTACTTGCTTGTATTTCGGGATGCCGATTAGGTAACGCTGTTTGTCCTGTAGGTAGGCTCTGAGGCTTGGCCGCCTGATTGAGCGATGGCTTGGTCGCTTGATTAAGTGCTGGCTTGGGGGCTGGCTGTATCTGCGGCTGCATTGTGTTATGCACAGGCTTAGCGTCTTTATCATGCATGGTTGGCCGAGCTTGCTGAGGTGCTTGAGGGCTAGGCTTATGAGAGGCATTTCCCGTATGCTGCTTGGGCGCAACTGGCGCAGATACAGTGGCTTTGGGTCTCACAGGAGGCCTATGCGTGGTGGCGCGTGGCTGACTTGTAGGATACAGTGGTGGTAAGTGTACCAAGGCAGGGTCTTTTACAGGCATGCCATTGGTATACATTTGAATGGGGCCGCGTAAAGCGTCATATTGCAAACGCGCACCGCCGGAACGTTGCCATACTTCACCAATGCTAGGATTGGGGCCTGGAGGTAAAGGCATATTAGAAACATAGCCGCCCACAGCATAGGTTCCCATGGGGGGTGCTGAAGGTGCTGCTACATGAGCCTGAGCTGGAACATGGGCCGGAACAGGAGCAGCGGCAGTTTGTCCTTTTTGTATATACGAAGGCATATAGCTTGAAGAGGGCGCCGTGGTTTGCAATTGCGGTGCAGCTACTTTAGGGCCATGTGGATTTACGGGGTACATACCGCAAAATTCACAAGGCGGGCAGGGGGCGTTGGTGGAAATGGTGGTAGGTATGACAGGTTTTGCCACGTACACTCCTTGCGGAGCTGTGCCTACTTTGGCTGCGTGAGAAACAGGTGCCACGGGTTTGCTGGAAGCGCCTGTATAGGGAGCATCGGCAATGGCTGGTATCCCCATAAAGAGGGGTAAGGCTAGTACGGCTAAGCCCATTTGTAAAGAACGCGTTAAAGAAAACATGGCTTTCTCCCAAATAAAAAGGTCTCTTACTTATAGTATATCGGCAATGGTGTCATTTAACTTAGAGGGAAGCGTTTTTTTCTTCCTTCTTACTATCATAGCCACTTACAGGCGCACTGTCTATGGTATTTGTATCTCTTGGCTGGGCAAGATGCGCTTTACCCTGCTCACACAGCGTATCTCATCTTGACCTTGTGCCTTGTCTCGTGCACACTTCTTTTACAATTTAGTCATAAAGGAAGGCACCATGTCATCACGTTTTGTTCCTACCCCTGCCCAAAGTCATAAAACTCCTTGTATCACCATTATAGGTATGCCCGGCGTGGGAAAATCCACAGTAGGCACAGCATTAGCCAAGGCTTTAGATTGGGGATTTGTGGATTCAGACTATGTGATTGAAGCTTTATACGGTGTACAATTACAAAATGTTACCGACGCCATGACCAAGGAACAATTCTTAGACCTTGAAGGGCAAGCAGTAAAATCATTACGGCTTTTCCGTACGGTTATTGCCACCGGCGGCAGTGTTATCTATAGAGAACAAGCCATGGCGCACTTGCGTAGCCTTGGCCCCATTGTTTATTTACAAGCTCCTTTGGAGCTCATTTTAGAGCGTATTGCGCGTAATCCGCAACGCGGCATTGCCATTGCTCCTGGGCAAACCATTGAAGACTTATTTGAAGAGCGTGCCGCTTTATATACTAAGTACGCCCAGTGCAGTCTTGAGGTGAGTCAGTACAGTCCGGAAGAATGCGCCAAGACGCTTATCCATCTTTTGCGCACAGAGCATTTAATGCCATAATACGCTTTTGCGTATTAAAAATAAAAAAGACACCTTAATATTACCCCCCTCGCTAAGGAATAATGCTAAGATGTCTTCATATGTCGCGACCTTTGTAGTAGCCAGTCAAGGCTTCCTTTCTATACCTCCCTCGCTTAGAGATATGTTGGGGGCGCCTTGACCAGTATCGTATCCAACGATATATCCAACATGATTCGTTACTTTCTCCCTCGCTTAGAGAAAATTCCTGTCATGATTGGCTACTCTTACGGCTTGTGAACTCTCTCGAGTTCTTCGCAACAAGTATTTTATATATAGCAAGGCTTGTGCCAAAGTTAAAGGTATGGGTGCTATTTATACATTTTTTCTTTCCTTATTTTTAATGGCATGGATTTTATATGTATAATCATAGGTTTATTCTTTTAAGCGATAGTGCTCTGTGAGGCTAAGATACCTTAAGGCTTTTGTTCCATGCGTTTTAAAAGGTTATGGAGCTTTAAACTTCACACTCACAAGCGGTAGTATTGTACAATTTATGGTTATGCCCATTTTTTGGGCACCATATCTTTGGCAGAGGTGTTGGTGCAGATATAGCATCTGTAGTGAAGGAGCCTAATTTTTATCATGAACTCACTGGGTGTTGCAATGCCCTAGCATAATACCTTTTGTTGATAATATAAAGCTGTACAGCAAAATTTTAGCCACCCGTATTCTTTGTTTGTGTCTGTATTAAAATAAAGTTACTTTATTGTGTCTGTTTCGAGGGAACTGTTAATAAATATACATATAACCAGAGGAGATGTTAATGCATTTTAAAAAATATGTTGCATGTGCTGTTTTCATAGCCACTTTTGCCTGTATGTCTTTTTCTTCTGCCAAGGCAGATGAAATAAATATCAACACACTTACTTGCGCTTCTTTCAATGGTATGGATAAAGAAGTTAAAACCCACATGATTTTTTGGTTTCATGGACATATTATAGCTCTTATTGAAGAGGAAGTTTTTGACGATAAAAAAATCACAAAATTTGCTGCAAGTTTTGTCGATTATTGTCGCAAAAATAATAAGGCTTTAGTGAGTGATGGTATTATTGAAGCTTTGAAAGCAAGCCAATAGACATAAAAAAGCCGAAGTTTTGCTTCGGCTCAGACTAATGACAAACCCAGCATAAAGATTAAGTTTTGATTTTTATGACATAAATATCAATTTTTAAAATGAAATGCTTTAA
>CAYJNA010000176.1:0-3128 GCA_964371225.1 uncultured Desulfovibrionaceae bacterium | reverse complement strand
TTCATATGTCTAAATTTTGCCAGAAAACGTATTCCATACGTTTATTTCTGGCAAACTTTATTAAGCTTTTTAAGCTAGAAATTCTATTTTTATTGACACTTAAGTACTTTTTCAGTGTCGACTATATAAAGTAACTTTATTCTAGTGTAAAAGGATACTCTTGTATAGAAGAGAATTACATATCATGTTTTTAGAAGGGCTCAGCAATGCTTTTCTTGTGTGGGGCTCTATGCTAAATGTATCTTCCATAAGATGCTGTGAAACCCATGTGGCCTTGAAGGACACAAAGCTCAAGGGTATTTAGAGCATAAGAAAATTTTACCCGAATATTTTGATATTATTATATGAGGTTACTATGAAAAAAATTACCATGACTTTAGGAATCTTCTTTGCTCTTACAGGCTGTGTGTCAGCAGACCCACAAGCTACTTTGGATAAGATGGCTGTAGCTTTAGATAAAAGAGAAGGAAACACTTTTTTACAGTATATGGATATGCAGCGTTTTGCAGCAGCTCAAGTACAAAGCATGACAGAGAATAATACACCTTTACATGCTTTAGACAGTGTTGGAAAATTTTTAGGCTTGGGTGGTGTAGGAGATTTTTTGGGCACTGTACTTGATGTGCAAAAAGATAGCACAGAGCATTTTATGCGCGGGGTAAGTACAGGGGAGCTCATTAACACGTGTACGCGTGCGCAAGAACCCAATTGCCCTTGGGTGCCTGATTCCTTACGTGCAGCTAAGGTAAAAGAATTGTCCCCCACAAGCGCTGTGGCACAAATAACAACTCCTGCAGGCATGACATCGTGGCTTGTGTTGGCAAAAGAGCAAGAGATGTGGAAAGTGGTGGGGCAGGCTGTTTTGGAAAGTGAAGCAGTGGCTTTAACCACACAAAAAACACAGCCATCGCCCAAGATTTCCAACACATCGCCTGAGCAGGGTAAGGATTCAGACCCTTACGCACCAGCACCGCCGCCATCGTCTTCACCGTCAGCACCCGCTAAACCCTATGTGGAAGACGCTCCGGCACCTCCACCCGTAACAAAGTTATAAAATATGCAAAGTCTTTTTAGTGCAAAAAATCCCATAGTGTTAGCATCGTCTTCGCCGCGCAGACAGCTTTTTTTACAAGAGCTGGGTCTAGCCTATACGGTGATACAACCTCATGGTATTGAGCCTTTGCCAAAGCTTGGCGAAGAACCGCATACCTATGCACAGCGAGCGGCTTCTGTGAAGGGGCGCTTTGTGGCAGAACGACACGCAGGGGCTGTTGTCATTGCCGCAGATACAGTGGTTGCTTTGTATGAGGAAGGAAATACAGGTGGCGTCATTTTTGGTAAACCTCGTGACGCTGTTCACGCTTTAGAAATGCTTGAAAATCTTTCAGGGCAAGCGCATCAAGTTATTTCTGCCGTAAGCCTTATTTTACCGCAAGGAAAGGAAGTGCTTTTTTATGACAGTACTGAGGTTATTTTTCATTCTTGGTCGCGAGAAGTTTTGGCTGCTTATGCCCAATGCGGTGAACCTTTAGATAAAGCTGGAGCCTATGCCATACAAGGGCAGGGAGCTTTTTTGGTAGATAAAATTCATGGGTCTTGGAGCACTGTGGTAGGGTTGCCAGTGAGTATGTTGGTGGAAAAGCTTTTACAGTATGAGATGATATCGCCTATGTAGTTGATGTTAACAAGGTGTGAAAACTCATTTTCAGGCTCGACAATGTTGCTTTTACATACTGGGTATATAAAAAAAGGGGAAGAACACATGCTCTTCCCCTTTTTTTATTCTGTTATATTTTATTCTTCAATTTGCTGTATACCATCAAGTTTCCAATTGCCCCCTTGTGCAGCACGCACAAAATGCCACACTTCACGTACTTGTGTGGTGCTGGTGGCGGTGGATTCACGCATGATAACATCAAAGTACACGGTGGCAATTTCTTCGCCATTTTCCACATTGACGCTAAGCAAGCGAGCATTGTTTAGGAGCACTTCCGTCTTGGTGGGAGTGGTGTCTTCTGCAAGCTGTTTTTTCACTTCTTCCAGTACTGTAGGACTTGTGAATAGAGCTATATCGTCAAGATCACGATTATCCCAAGATT
This sequence comes from uncultured Desulfovibrionaceae bacterium, assembly GCA_964371225.1. Lineage (GTDB taxonomy): Bacteria > Desulfobacterota > Desulfovibrionia > Desulfovibrionales > Desulfovibrionaceae > CAYJAD01. Next base: position 1,029 of record CAYJNA010000176.1, on the reverse strand, counting down.
TCTGTAAGCGACTAAAGGCCATTTTTGCGCCTTCTAAAAATTCTTCCACTTTAAAGCCGGCAGGAATTTGTGGGTTTTGCTGTGCGCCGCCTTGAAGGGAGCCCCAGCTACCTCCTTGTTCTTGCGCACTTTGATAGTGCATACCTCCTTGAGGGGGAACGGGGCCAGAGGCGCTTGCGTATTGTGCGCCGCCTCCAGCTGATTGCATAGAACCTCGACGCATACGCATAAAGACTTTGTAGGCAACAAAAAGTAAGAGGCCTATAATAAGTATACTGAAAATACCGCCGCCGTCGCCGTCACCGAAAAGAAGCGAACCTAAGAGTGTGCCGGCCAATAGACCGCCGAAGATACCGGCCATGCCGGATTTCTTGGTGCTTTGTGTTTTGGTGGCATTTTGTGTGACGCCGGGCTGTTGTTGTTGTGGAGCTGTGGTGGAGCGCTGCATGGAAGGCTTGCTGCCAAAAGAACGTCCGCCGCCAAAACGTTTAGCAGCGTCAGCTTCTTGTATGGCACCAACAAATAAGGCCATCACAAAAAAGAAAGTAGCAAAGATGGTCTTTGTACGCATGTTTTCCCTCAAAGGTGTAATAATGTTTATAAAATTAAATCTTGTCTGCCTTTTTAACACTATCAATATAAGGCATATTATGAAAAATGCAACTGGAAATATAAATATTGTTAAAAAATATTTTTAATTACTTCAATGTAATATGTACAAAATGTAAAATAAAAATAAAAAAGTGTAAATTTCTTGTTGCAAAAAAAAACGCTTGGGGTTAGATTGCCTTTCGTTGCAGGGGAGCACAGCACTTCTGAAACGCAAGGTGGTGAATATCATTGCCGAAAAGGTTTATATGTTTTTTGTTTTGTACTGACGCTGTAAAAAATATGGCAAGAACATGACAAAAAAATGTCGAAAAAAAGCAAAAAAAAGCTTGACGGCGACAACGAGAAAGCATATAACACCACAACACAACGGGTCGTTAACTCAGTAGGTAGAGTATCTGCCTTTTAAGCAGAGAGTCG
>CAYJNA010000175.1:0-3244 GCA_964371225.1 uncultured Desulfovibrionaceae bacterium | reverse complement strand
AGGTAATATCTGTGATGACAGGGTCTGTATTTACATCTTCTGGAGGTTCTGGAGTATCCGGCGGTTCTGGAGTCTCCGGTGGTTCTGGAGTCTCCGGCGGCTCTGGGGTGTCCGGTGGCTCTGGGGTATCCGGTGGCTCTGGAGTGTCCGGTGGCTCTGGAGTATCTGGTGATTCTGGAGTCTCCGGTGTCTCAGGCTCAATAGGCGTGTCTGGTACAGAAGATTCCTCAGAATTTCCCGCACCCTCTGCAGCCGCCACAAAAGCTACAGGCGTTGTCGTATCGGTTGGCACTGCAGGTGCTGCTCTAAGTTCAAAATCAGTGCTATCATCACTGTCTCGTTCTTGATCAAGGCGGCCAAGTCTATCAATACCATCAAGCAACGTTCCTTTAATGGTATCCACCGAACCGCCACTACCCTGTACAGCACTTCCTGTCACACCAGCTGCTGGCATAAGGGAATCATCAAGAGCTGCAAAAAACTGCTCTCCGTCAATCTCTTCCTCTTCTATAAGGAAGGTAGGCATATTTTCTGCCGTATATTTTTCATAAAAGTCATTTAAGATGATGCTAGACCCATCATAAAAGGTAAGCATAAGGGACTCACCTTCTCTTGTTAAGGTGATATTTTGCACATCAAAACTAAAAGCTATGCGAGCTTCTTCTTCTGGTGTTATGGTAATGCTTTGTCCTGCTTGAGGCTTTTGTAATGTTAGGTCAGCCATACTAATATCCTTTTAAATTATAACCATTTGCTACATCAGATACGCGTGCAGAAAACTTTTTGTGATAAAAAGAACATTTACACGCTCAAAAGGAGCAAGGTAGTCTAATGGAAAGGGGTCAAACACGAAAAGATGTGTTGGAGGCGGAAAACCTCGAGTTTACAAATTGCGGCTTTGTAAACCACAAGCTTCTTGAAAGAGGAGGAAATATGCAAGAAATGTGAGACTCAAGGCTTGCTATCTTTACGGAACACATAAGCACAAAACTTTAGCAGTATAATTAAGGGGAGTTTTACATGCTTCTAAAATAACAGATAAGATTTTGTGGATTAATGTCAACTTTTTCCAGCTATAAATTTGAAAATTTTGCCACAAACACAGCGCTGCATGCAGCATAAATTTTTCTCTAAAGAAGAAAAATACGTCTTTATAGGCAGAGTTTTTAACGGTGCGCAGCCTTGTTAGCATATATCAAGTTGACGCCACTTTTACATCACAAAGAATATGCTCCGTCCTCAGGAAATACGCCTTATCCTCGCCTTTTGGGAAACAAAAAAATTATTTTTTCATACAATGCCCTACATTTATTTAAGCCCTTGCTGTGTACCACTACTAAAGCCATACTCTTTAGCCTTAATGTGCCATATCACTGGAGGTATACTGACAAAATACAGATATTTTATCTTATAATACCAAAGCATTATCAAGAAAACTATATACTTTCAGTGGAAAAGTTATACCAAAAGCTTTTAGTTTACCTAATGGGCATTAGTAGAAAATCTAATTAGTCAAGTTATGTTTTTTCTGTACAATGAGTCTTGTGAAATTATTACCTTACAAGGAGCATAGCATGCCAGAACAACAAAAACCCAATATCCTTTTGATTCAATTTGACCAAATGACAGCTCAAGCCCTACCTTCCTATGGGCATACGCTTGTTAAAGCTCCAAATATAACAAAACTTGCCGAGGAAGGCGTGGTTTTTGAACACGCTTACAGTAATTTTCCCCTCTGCGCTCCTTCACGCATGTCCATGCTTTCCGGCCGTTTTGCCACCAGTATTAAGGTGTGGGACAATGCCACTGAAGCCCTTTCCAGCACCCCTACCCTTATGCACTATTTGCGGGGCATGGGCTATGCTACTTGTCTTTGCGGTAAAATGCACTTTGTAGGCCCAGATCAATTACATGGCTATGAGGAACGCGTCACCACAGACATTTACCCCTCCAACTATGCATGGGCGCCTGATTGGGAAAAAGGCCTTGGGGATCGCCCCACCGGCATTAACTTAAGCGGTGTTACCGAAGCCGGCACGGTAAAACGTAGCCTACAAATTGACTATGATGATGAGGTGGAATACTTTGGCATTCGTAAAATTTTTGATTTTGCCCGTTATGAAGAGCGTCCTTTCTTCTTAACAATTTCTTTCACTCAGCCTCACTCCCCCTTCATTTGCCGCCCTGAACATTGGGATTTATATGACCATGACAGCATTGATTTACCCAACGTACCAGCTTTGGCTGAAGAAGATATGGATGAAATGAGTCGTTGGATTTACTATGCTCACGCTGGTAATTTGGATACCCCCACCGATGAAGAAATTCGCAATGCACGTCATGCCTACTATGGTATGATCAGCGCTCTTGATGATAAAGTGGGTCGCATTTGTCAAACCCTTGAAGATGCAGAACTTATGGATAATACCATTATCATAATGACCGCCGACCACGGTGACATGCTAGGTGAGCGCGGCCAATGGTATAAGCAGCTCTTTTATGAATGGTCTGCCACAGTACCCTTTATTTTCCATGGCCCTAAATTCTTTAAACCCAATCGTGTAAAAGAAAACGTTTCACTGGTGGACTTAACACCCACCGTGCTTGATCTTGTGACAGCCGGCAATGCCCCCACCCCTGTACGCGCTTTTGAAGGAAATAGTCTCTATACCTTCCTCACCACTGGTAAGGACGCCCATTGGAGCGACATTGCCATTAGCGAATACACAGGTGAAGGTGCATGTGCCCCTTGCCGCATGGTACGCCGTGGTGATATGAAATACATCTATACGCATGGCCATGCTGATATCATGTACGATATGGCAAAAGATCCTTTAGAACTCACCAATGTAGCCAATGACAGCGCCTATGCTGCCACCTTGGCAGAGCTAAAAACTATTTGCTTACATAATTGGGATCCTGCAGCCTTAGACATTGAAATTAAAGAAAGCCAAAAAGATCGTCTTTTTATTAAAGCAAATACTGACTCTGAGCCTGTTTGGGCGTATAAGGTTTTTGAAGATGATGACAAACGTTATGTGCGGAAGGCTGGCGCCATTCAAACCAAAGCTTTGGCACAATTGCCCAGAAATAAAGAAAGCACTGCTTTTAAATAGTCGACACTGAAAAACTACTTAACTGTCAGTAAAAGTAGAATTTATAACTTAAAAAGCTTAATGAATTTTGACGGAAATAAACGTATGGAATACGTTTTCTGGCAAAATTTAGACATATGAAATGCTTT
>CAYJNA010000174.1:0-3256 GCA_964371225.1 uncultured Desulfovibrionaceae bacterium | reverse complement strand
ACAATGCGCCCAATCGTAATTATTATTTAACCTATGCCAATGAACTTGAGCAAGGCACGGTGAAGTAGTTTTTTTCATAGTACTTACCTCTGTAAAGGGTCTTTATGGCAAGTGTTTTGCGATAAAGACCCTTTTTCTAACAGCCTGTTGCATGAAAATGTCTTAGCTCTTACAATAAGTAATGAGGAATTGCATGATAAATCATATACACGGAATTACCAAAAGAAATAATGTTTTTACCCTGCATAATGTCAATGCGCCATGGCGCACTGTACGCCACTTGGCGCACCTACAGGAAATACCCAAAGGCTATGTGTGGCATAATAGTGGAGAACAAAGCTCTTTTTCGTTGTTAGAAAGCGGTAGTGTGCGTCTCTATTGTCATACTTTTAGCTCAAGAGAGCGTATAATATTACAAATGGGTGCAGGGTGTCTTTTTCGTGAGGTGGGGCTTTTGTATGAAGGACAACGCTATAATATACGCCAAGAAGCTTTAGAACCCTGTACTGTGTATAATTTCCCTGCTTCTCTTTTACAAGATGTACAATTTATACAAGAACACCCAACGCTTATTACCAATGCACTTAACACAGTGGGGGCAAAGCTTGGCGCTGTACTTAGTCTTTTGGCAGAATCTCTCAAACCCAGCCCTGAGGTCATGGTAGGGCACTATCTGCTCAATTTTGCACAAACACCTACACATCAACGCGCCCAGCAGGGCATCTCACAAGGAGAATTGGCTTTATCCCTTGGGCTGCATCGCAGTACAGTGTGTAAAGTTTTGCGCGACTTTCGCGAGCAAGGTGTCATTGGCAAGGTGAATCGCCATTGTATAGAGGTGTTTAATGCAGAATATTTACAGCATCTGGTGGACAGCTAAAGTCTATTTCGTTTAGGAATGTAATTTTTCCATAACTTGTGCAATATCACCGTGTAGCAAAATAGATTTAGCCTTAATTTCTTGCGGACAATGCAAGTCATCCATGCTGGCATTGATGCTTATATAGTGCGCGTGTGCATTTTGCTGTGTCATGGTATAAAAGGGAAATTTTATGATAGATGGTGTGTTGTAGCCCACTCCAAGCTCTAAAAATACTCCATGTTTATGAGAGTTTTCTTGTATGAAGCAATTATATTTGCTTGCCGCCTTATACCAGCCAGCATCTTGCACAAAAGTGTTATCTTTGCGTAAATTCGTGGTCATGGGCTTACCGCATTTGGGGCAATAAGGAATAAGGCTAGAAGGTATTTTGCAATCTCTTTGTTGGCTTACTATTTCATATATCGCATCTTTATTATCATACGTTTCAGTATGGCAGGGCACAGGGCACTGAAAAAGGCCGTAATCGCCTTGCATATAGAACAATCTTTCTTTATCAAAACCTGATTTTTGAAAAATATGGTCTACATTTGTTGTTATGACAAAATAATTTTTACCTTTAACCATGCTTAAAAGATTGTCATACGTGCCATTAAGTTCCTGTTCGTAGCGATTGTAGTAAATATGTTTGCTAAAATACGCCCAAAATTCTTCTAGGGTTTTGTAGGGATAAAAGGCCGAGATCATCACAATACGCCTTTGGAGTATGGCGTCGGCATAGTCCACTTCGCCGTCTTCTGTGCTGTAAATGTGTGAAGGGGTGCAGATAGAGAATCTTTCCTTGTGGCCTATGACCAAGTAGGCTCTTTGCGTGGGCTTATTAATTCTGCTGGAAAAGTTGTTAAACGTATAGATTATGACAGCTTTGGTAATGTCTTGTATGACACCTTGCCAGAATTTTTTATCCCACAAGCTTTTGTATCCGGCATGACTGACTGCTTTGCTCTCTATTTGCGTAAGGCTCGTTCCTCGCCAACGCAAACGCCTTTGGTGTCCGTTGGGTAGGCCTTTACAGGATTAGTAGAATTCGGCTATCGTTATTATGACCCACAAGTGGGAAGAGTTATTACCAAAAACCTTGCTAATGATATGCGCGGAGATGGGGATTTATATGAGTATTGTGTGGATGACCCTATTGGCAGTGTGGATAGAGATGGGAAATTTTGGTGGTTTATCCCTATAGCGCTAGCTGGGGATGCAGCTATTGCTGGACTTGGAACTTGGGGGGCAGCGAAAACTGCTGACGCTATTGAGTCTTACCGTACTAATGAAGACTCTGATGATACTATAGATGCGGTAAAAAAAGCTGTTCCTAAAGTTGGTGCTATTGTCTTTGGAGCCAAAAGCGCAGCATTAACACCATCCATAGCAAAGTACAGTAGCAGAGCGACGGTTCCCATTTATACAAGATACAAACCATGAATTGATGGTGGCATTGACACCGCAAGTGGGGCATTGGGAAATTTTGGAACACCTACGTCTGGAATATGGGGGGAGGTTTACAATAATACTATCTCCTTTTGTATACGTACTTAGATATATTTAAAAAGCTATTTTTAAAAGGTGATTAAGATTCTTTTTGTGATTTTTGAAGCTGTTTGTAGTAAAAAATATTTTGAAATTTCTCTTACATCTCTTCTTTACACTGTCTTACATACTGCGAGAAACACTGTAAATACAACATAAGAGGGCAGAATGGCCATAGGTTAGAATAAAGCGTGATTGAATGAATCTTGTAAGAGGAGAAATACACGTATCATATTCATATTTTAGAGAAAAGTGTTACGTTTGTTCATCCTGAAACTGACAAGAAATTTTTGAGCGCGTGGCTTTTTACAAGCAAGGGTATTGTATCTGGAAATCTAAGCAAGGAAGTCATAAGAAAACAGCAGATGAAGACGACATACGGTGCCCATTTGTCTGGAAAACGTAGCATCTACTTTGGAAGTATTAGGCGGAATTTATTATCCTGCTAAAAACATTGTTAAATTTGTAGATAGTAATATATAAACCTATGATATTAACACGTTTAAACTTTGCCAGAATAGATATGCTATGTCTCTATTTCTGGCAAAGTTTATTACGAATGCTTAGATTTAAGTTATATTTTTATCGATACATAAATAATTTTTCAGTATCGATTATCTAGCCTAACTATATTTATTCGCAGTGCTTAATAGGCACCTTTGGAGTAGGTCACTTCGTAGCTATGTGAATATACCTCAAATACAATACCGAAAGGATCTTCCACGTAGCACATTCTATAGGGTTTTTCATTGGGATAGTATTCTCGAATAGGCATTCTTTGCTTTCCGCCATGAGCAACAATTTTTGCTACCATGCCTTCAATGTCAGGATCTTGTATGCAAAAGTGGA
>CAYJNA010000173.1:0-3310 GCA_964371225.1 uncultured Desulfovibrionaceae bacterium | reverse complement strand
CAAAATTTATTAAGCTTTTTAAGCTAGAAATTCTATCTTTACTGACAGTTAAGTATTTTTTCAGTGTCGACTAATTAACATATCAATTAGATACTCCAGTACACCTACGTCTTAATCCATAAATATGAGTTCTGCACAATTGTTTTTGAATTGTGCAGGAGTCTTTAAGTATATGCAAAGACCTTCTGTTCTATCCCCCTTGACATAATTTGTTTTATTATATAGACAAACAACTACAACTATGTTTTTGTTTTCACTACACTACATTCATTTAGGGAGGAGAATATGTTAAAAAAATTACATATGTACCTAGGTGCCATGATACTGTGTTTTTCTTTTTGCGCATTGGCATATGCAACAGACGCACCGTATCGAGGCAATCACAACTCTATGATTTACCACAATCAAACATGTAGGTATTTTGACTGTAAAGCATGCACTGTGCCTTTATCGTCTCCACAACAAGCTCGAGAAAAAGGCTTTAGGGCATGCAAAATCTGTGGTGGTTAAATCTTTATGTAAGAGATTCTAATAAGAGCGCTTTTTTATGAAAAGTGCTCTTATTTTTTATATTTTTAACAATTCCCCCCCTTTCATACGCATATCTTGCAGCACATAGAATTTATACTTTACCAAAAAAGCCCCAAAAAAGGAGTTTGATTGATATGGCAAATAATACTACAATAGTCGCCGTCATCAATGAACATCAGAACGTTTATAACACATTTTGCGGAGGACGCTTTGCCAGAAGATCGTGAAAATAAAATAAGTTGCAGTAATTTTACCAATGAAATGGAAGTTGCTCTAGAGGTTATCACAGGGAAATGGAAATCCACCATAATATGGAATCTTCACCTTGCTGAAAAAATACGTTTTAATGAATTTTTCAAGATTATTCCGGGCATTACCCAAAAAATGCTCACACAGCAATTACGAAAACTGGAAGAAAACAAACTTGTAAATCGTACTGTATACCCCTCTACACCGCCCACAGTGGAATATTCCTTAACACCTCTAGCTAAGGATGTTATCCCCATTTTGGAGAGTTTGAACAGCTGGGGAAAAAAAGTTATTAAATCCTACCATCAATAAGCATTCATTTCTTTCTTTATAATACACTATAATAACACAACTTCATAGGACACCAAAAAGTTCCTACCTCACCTTTTTGTTTTTACCAAACAATAAAGTGCCTTCTTGTGCAATCCTTTTTCTCTGCTTATATAGCATGCAACGCGATTTTGCGCAGATTTTTTGAAAGGATTAACCATGAAAAGATTTACTATTCCAAGAGATGTATATTTTGGCGAAAACGCCCTTGATCAATTAAAAAACCTTAGCGGTAAAAAAGCCATTCTTGTTATTGGCTCCGAAAGAATGATACAAGATAAAACCACAGATCTTATTCAAGCTAACCTTAAAGAAGCCGGCATTGAAAGCACCATCTTCTGTGGCATTGAAGCTGACCCCAGCGTAGCCACTGTTATGCGCGGTGTGGCTGTTATGAATGAATATCAGCCTGATATTATCATTGGTGTAGGTGGCGGTTCGCCCATCGACGCAGCTAAAGCCATGTGGATTTTCTATGAAAACCCAGACTTCACCTTTGAAGAAGCTGCAAAACCCTTTAATTTACCTACATTACGCAAAAAAGCTTACTTCGTTGCCATTACCACCACCAGCGGTACAGGCACTGAAGTAACCGCTTTCTCCATCATCACCGATGAAAAAACCGGTACTAAATACCCTATTGCTGACTACAATATTACTCCCGATGTGGCCATTGTAGATACAAATTTGGTGAAAAGCCTTTCACCGCTCTTGGTGGCAAACACCGGCATGGACGCCATTACGCACTCTTTTGAAGCCTATGTTTCTGTGGTGGCAAATCCCATCACAGACGCTTTAGCTCTTAAGTCCATAGAAATGATCGTGGACAACATTGTTGATTCTTACAATGGCAAGGATGAAGCCAGAAAAGAAATGCACCTTGCACAATGCATGGCAGGCATGTCCTTCTCCAACGCCATCTTGGGTATTGTACACTCCATGGCGCACAAATCCGGAAAGATTTTTGACATTCCTCACGGCTGCGCCAACGCTATCTACCTTCCTTTTGCTGTTAAATACAATGCACAAGTGGCTGGAGAGCGTTATGCTCAAATCGCTAAATATCTTGGCCTTGCCGGCAACACTACTGAAGAATTAGTAGATGCCCTCATTGCTAAACTTGTAGAGCTCAAGGCTCAAATGAATATGCCTAAAACCATGAAGGAATTCGGCGTAAACGAAAAATCCTTCTTGGCACAACTAGACGACATCGCTGCTGCGGCTGTTGCAGACCCTTGCACTGGTACTAACCCACGTAGCATTGACGCTGCAACCATGGCAAAACTCTTTAAATGCGCCTACTATGGTGAGCCAGTTACTTTTTAACTTTAAAAAAGCTATGTAAGAGAATATTTGCACATTTTTTCCATACATTTTGGCGCGAAAAATGTGCAAATATCTCTCTGTAGTTTCACTGTATACCCTCAATACGGCTATTGAGGGTATTTTTTGGCTCACTGACATTTCACATGCAATTTTGAAGAACAGAAAAATCTGAAAGCTGAAATTATCGTGCTTAGGATGGGTCAATGCTAAAAAATGCGATTTCACACATTTTTCAAAGAGGCTGGCTCATTCCGAATACTCCTTTCTGGGTTGCTAAAAATAATTTCTATGACACAATTCAAACCCGTTTTTTTTAAAAGATTAAAATTTACAAAATTTTCATCTCAAAAACAGTCTATGTCTTCTATTTTACAATTTAAAAAAACGCTAGTAACTAGATGTTTTTTAATGATAATTTTTTATTTTAAAAATAATATCATTTTTTTTCATTTTCTTATTGACAAAAAGGCCATTGCCTTATAGATTGTATTTCTGGTTGGGACACACCACATGTCGCGGGGTGGAGCAGTTCGGTAGCTCGTCGGGCTCATAACCCGAAGGTCGTAGGTTCAAATCCTGCCCCCGCAACCAAGAAAATCAAGCCCTTACGGTAAAAACTGTAAGGGCTTTTTCTGTATTTATTTAATTAATGGGTATTATAGGTACTACATAGGTACTACATGCCGTGAAATGAGGCTTTTTTATTTCTCTCCCTACTGCCGCATGTAGTGCCTACTTTGGAGGTATGTAGTACCTATTTCAAAATGCAGGTACTACATGGCATGAAGCCAAAAGTAGGAAATCATCTATGGAGAAATGTATGAATCAAAGAAGACAAGACAAAATCGTTGGCCGCTTTGGACAAATGCCACTG
>CAYJNA010000172.1:0-3334 GCA_964371225.1 uncultured Desulfovibrionaceae bacterium | reverse complement strand
TAGAATCCAGCGCCGTACGGCGTAAGAGTTCAACTCTCTTTTCTCGCACCATATAAGAATTATAGGAATAATATGCTTCTTTTACAAAACACCTTTTTTAGCTTCTTTAGCTTTTTTATCCAGCCTGTAGCGTTACGGGAAGGGGTTTTGTCGTATTCCTAAAAGATAAGAATAGACAAAAAAAGCCGTTTCCGTAAGGAGACGGCTTTTTTTGTATGCTTGCACAGAGCAAGGGCTTTTAACACCAAAAGATGAGGGAAAGTTATGGTTTTAGACATTGCAATTTGGGTAGGTTATATTTGCCTATTTGTATGGCTAGCACGCAAAGGAAGTGGGTATGATGTGACAACCACAGGGGCTGTGGGTTTTGTAGTTCAAGCTTTTGCCTATGTGGCTACCTATGTATCTGCCGTGGCACTCATTGGCTTTGCCGGCCTTGCTTACCTATACGGTGTACAAATTTCCCTTGTGGGTGTTGGCGTTGCTTTGCTTGGAACCTACTTTGCTTATGTTGTATTTGCATGGGATACAAAACAGTTACAAACAAAGCTTCAAGCTAGAACACCGGCACATTTATTAAGCTTAAGTCATAACTGCCCGCGCCTGCGCATGTTTCTTGGAATCATCTTTGCGCTTTTCCTCTCTGTGTATGCTTCCGCTGTATTAAAAGGTGCCGCAGTAATGCTGGCAACCATTGTTCCCTTAAGCACTGAAACGCTCACATGGGGATTGGCAGTATTTGTGGGCTTTTTGGTTTGGTGGGGAGGGCTTCGCGGCGTTCTCTATACTGAAGCCATGCAAGGTGGTGTCATGCTCATAGGTATTTTATTACTTATGTATGCCGTATTACAAAAAGTGGGCGGCCCCATTCAAGGCCTTGAAACCCTTTCTCAACTGGCACCCACAGAACGCGCAAACAATGGCTTTACCAGCCTTTCCTCCGGCAGCCAAGGTATGTTCATCTTCTCCTTAGTGCTTGTTATGTCTGTGGCCACATGGGCACAGCCACAAATGATACAACGTCACTTTGCTTTACAAAGCAAAAAAGATGTACATAAAACAGCCATTATTGCCACAGTTATTATCTTCACCTTGGTGGCTGGTATGTTCTTCATTGCGGCGCTTTCCCGCATATTCCTCCCCGAAGCTTCACACCCTGACCAAGTAGTTACCATGCTCACCCAAAATCTTTTGCCTCATGTGGGTCAGCAGATTTTCACCTTGGCTGTTATTTCTGCCTCTCTTTCCACCACCACGGCTTTATACCACATTGCAGCATCTTCCTTTACGGAAGACCTCACAGGCCGCAAGTCCACACGTTTGGCATGGTTAATAGGCATTGCTCTTTGTGTGGTGGTAAGTGCCATGGCCGCCACCATGAAAGGACAAATCATTGCTTTACTTTGCACCACCGCATGGAGTGTTATTGGTGCCACAGCCATGATTCCTTATATAGCTGCTGTAAAGTTTGGCATAAGCCATGCCAAATCCGCTTGGATGGGAGCAGTATCGGGCTTTGTGGGTTGCGTAGGTTGGTATCTTGTGGCCTACCCCTCCACATCACTATTTAAGGCGCATGCCGCCATGCTGCCCAGCACTTTGGCACATACCCCGCCCTTCGTCATTGGGCTCGTATGCTCATTTGTTATTTTTGCCTTGGTGTACAAAGCCCATTGCATTAAACAAAAAAATGCTTTGCGTGCAGGGTAAACTTTCTTAAAAGCACTATGTATGGAGGAAAATCTTTTTCGCTGGTAAAAAGGTTTTCCTCTTCTTCTGCCCCTTGCCTTGAAGGAGAGCTCCCTTTTTTAAGTATCGATTAAGTAGTTCTCCTTAGCCCTTGACCTTTTCTACAAAATACGGCAATTTTTTCTTGGTTTTCTCACGCAAAACTTATCTTGCTTTTACGCCATGAAGGAGCCTTATCGTGATATTTAATATCGAAAAAGAAACCCTGCCTCGTGAAGACATAGAAGCCTTACAGCTTCGTCGCCTTCAAGACCTTTGTCGTCGCCTCTATGCCAATGTACCTTTTTATCGCAAACGCTTTGATGAAGTTGGTATTAGCCCCGCAGACGTGACTTCTTTAAGCGTATTGGCAAGCCTTCCTTTTACAGAAAAGCAAGACATGCGTAATCACTACCCTTACGGTCTTTTTGCTGTACCGCGCGAAAACATTGTACGCGTACACGCTTCCAGCGGTACCACAGGGCGCGCCACTGTGGTGGGCTACACCCAGCGCGACGTACATAATTGGGCTGAGATGGTGGCACGTAGCCTTGGCTGTACCGGTGCTGACGCGCGCGACTTTGTGCATGTGGCCTATGGTTATGGTCTTTTCACCGGCGGTTTAGGCTTACACTATGGTGTGGAACGTCTTGGCGCCACGGTTATTCCCGCTTCCGGCGGAGCCACCAAACGCCAAGTGCAACTTATGCGCGATTTTGAAGCCACGGTGCTCTGCTCTACGCCTTCTTACGCGCTGTACCTTTGTGATACAGCGGAAGAGTTAGGCATTGATTTTCGTAAAATGCCTTTGCGCATTGGTGTTTTTGGTGCTGAGCCTTGGAGCGAACCCATGCGCGCCGACATAGAAAGAAAAATGGGCATTGATGCCATGAACATTTATGGCCTTTCAGAAATTATGGGCCCCGGCGTGGCCATGGAATGCGTGGAAGCCAAAGACGGTATGCATATTTTTGAAGATCACTTCTTGCCTGAAATCATTGACCCTATAAGCGGAAAAAATCTCCCTGAAGGTTCTGTGGGTGAATTGGTTATTACCACTCTCACCAAGGAAGGCATCCCACTCTTACGTTATCGCACCCGCGACCTCACATCTTTGAATTACACCCCTTGTCGCTGTGGGCGCACTCATGCTCGTCTTGGGCGCATTGTGGGACGTAGTGATGATATGCTTATCATTCGCGGCGTCAATGTTTACCCACAACAAATTGAAGCTCTTTTATTGGAATGCGAAGGCATTGCCCCGCATTATCAAATTCATGTGAGCCGCGATAATAATCTTGATAACGTGGAATTACACGTGGAAATTGGTGCCATTAGCCCCGGAGGCGATATACGCAGTTTGGAACGCACCAAGAGTAAGATTCAAAAATCCATTAAAGAATATCTTGGTGTGTCTGTGGGCGTACGCCTTGTGGAACCTAATTCCATTGCACGTAGCGAAGGCAAAGCACAACGCATTGTGGATACGCGTCCTAAATAGCAGATGCTAAAAAAATAACTTCACAGGGAAAGCTTTTTCATAAAAGGCTTTCCCTCAGGTTGCTGACAAAGTCCACTGGGGGAAAACCTTTTTTGAAAAAAAGGT
>CAYJNA010000171.1:0-3368 GCA_964371225.1 uncultured Desulfovibrionaceae bacterium | reverse complement strand
TTGGCAGAGCTCATCCACTTACCCACAATGGTGGGCTCGGTAAGGTCGCGGTAGACCATATTACGTGCTGCAGACATAAGGTCAGCCGGCTTAGCGCCGCGTGGGCACAAATCCGCGCAATTGCCACAATTATGGCAAAGCCACAAATCTACGTCTTTTTTCAGCTTATCCTTCATACCCCAAGAAGCCCAGACCATTTCCTTACGAGGATAAGGGCTGTTTGCAGGAGCCACAGGACAAGCTACAGAACAAGTGGCGCATTGGTAGCACTTTTTAAGTGACTCACCGCCGGCCTCTTGCAATTCACGCACAAAGTCCAGATCAGGTTGAATTTTTACTTGTGCCATAAATCCTCCTACATGCCCTTGAAGGGGTTTGGTCCCATAGTAAGGATACGAGACACAAAACCGTCTATAAGATCGGGCACCTTATCGTATTCGTCAATGGCCACTTCGAGCTGGTCTACACGCTCAGGTTCCACACCAAGACGGTTTAACGTCTCAGCAATGTTTTCTTTGCGGCGGTTACAAATTTCAGAGCCCTTAATAAAGTGGCACTGATAATCATCACCGTATTTGCAACCAAGCAGCATAACACCGTCATAGCCTTTACTCATGGCATCAGACACCCAAATGGCATTGATGGAACCAAGGCAGCGCACAGGAATGATACGTGCGTAAGGGCTCCAAGCTTTACGACGCATGGCAGCCATGTCCAAGGCAGGATAGGCGTCATTTTCGCAAGCAAGGATAAGAATGCGTGGCCCATCATTCTTGAAGTCTTTTGGTACATGCACTTCACGAATCATGGAGCCGATTTGGTCAATATTATAGTTAGCAAAAGAAATTACACGCTCAGGACAAGCTCCAAAGCACGTACCGCAACGGCGGCAACGAGCTGGGTTTGGCTTGGGTGTTCCTTTTTCATCATCATCTAAAGCGCCGAAGGGGCATTCTTCTGTGCAACGCTTACACTGGGTGCAGCGCACAAAGTTGAATATAGGATAAGATCTATCCCCAGAACGCGGGTGCACCGCTACACCATGATCTGCAGCCTCAATACACTGCATGGCTTTCAAAGCAGCGCCGTAAGCATCTTCTTCGCAAGCGTCCATGGTCATGGGCTGACGCACACAACCAGCAGCGTACACACCGGTACGACGTGTTTCATAAGGGAAGCAGATGTAGTTTGAATCACTAAAGCCATCAAACAAGCCCAAATCTGGGAAGTCTGGCCCTTGGCGATAATCAAATTGCATAACAGCTTCTTTAGCTGTGGTTGGCACAATACCCGTGGGCAGTACAATGGCATCCACATCTAAATCAAAGTCCATACCCAATAAGGTGTTCTTACATGTTACAGTAAGAGCCTCATCATGCCCTTGAGCGATGGCAGTTACATCAGCCTTGGTCATCATGATGCCAAGACGATTTTGCGCATGTTTATAGTAACGCTCAAGCAAACCTTGCACTACCATATGCTTGTAAAGAATGAAGACTTGCGCGCCTTCATCACCATCGCAAACAGCATTGGCAAGACGTAAAGCAGCAATGGAAGAAACAGAGTTGGAATACGTTAAATGCTTAATGCATTCCAAATCTTCCTTCACAAAAGCAGTTTCTTCACCTTCAGCAGGGGCAGGGGCTGCTTCGGCTGGGGCTGCACAGGCAGCGCCTTCTACAGCTTCACCCTCACCGGTGCAAGCACAAGCACTTTTTGCCTTAGCGGCTTCTTCTGCTAGGCTTGTATCAAGTATGAAAGCAACACGCTTAGGCTTAATTTTACCTTCACGTAAGAGCTTACCAAACTCACCCGCATGATAGACATGAGGCAGCACGCCATATCCCATGGGAGCAAGATATTTTTTTGCATCCAGCGGCGTCCAACCGGTAGCAAGCACTGCTGCGCCCACTTCCACAGTCACATCACCTTTAGCTGTACTAATGACCGCGGAAAACTCACCGGGCTGACCGGAAAGTTTGCCCATGGTGGCAGAAGTATAAACAGTAATGTTTTTATCCGCTTTTACAGAAGCAATTTTAGCTTCAAGGCCAGAGCTTTGTGGCTCTGTCCATGGTGCAGTAAGGGGTGTGGCTTGGGGAATGTTTTGCACATGCCCACCAAGCTCCGCTTGTTTTTCCACCAGCACTACTTCATACCCTGCGGCTGAAAGCTGCATGGCAGAGGTAATACCCGTCCAGCCACCGCCCACCACAAGAATGCGCTTAATGCCTTTATTTTCTGCCCCTTCAGGCGGATTTGCTTTTTGCAGCTTTGCTACACCCATATGCACATAATCAAGCGCCATTTGGGTTAAAAGTGCAGGAGCTGCACCAGAAGGAGCTGTTCCGTCAGGATTTTTATATGCAAGGACACATTGCTCACGCAAGTTTACGCGTTCCACCATGACCTCACCAAAGGCATAGATGGCGGTATCATTACGAGGGCTATTGCCACAGATGAGCACACCGTCAAGTTCATTGGCGGCAATATCATCTTGAATATCTTTTACAGCATCGGCAAGTACAGGGAAACATTTCACCACAGGGGTGAGAACGCCCCACTTACTGCTCACTGCAGCGGCAAGGTCTTCGGTACTTAAACCGCCACCGATGTTGCACACATCAAAATATACACCTATTTTCGTGGCCATCTACGTCTACCTCCCTTTCACCGTTTGCACTGCCTTCATGGCAGCCGAGGTTGCAGACTGTGCCGAACGCATTACATCGAGAGGCATACGTGCGCAGCCAGCAGCAAAAATGCCGGCTTCTTCACCGTTAATAATAAAGCCATCTTCATCCAGTGCCACAGGGAAAGGCACTTTCTCATGAGCAAGAGAAGGCTGCATACCTGTTGCTAATATAGCCATATCATAGGTAAGGGTAAGCTTTTCACCGCGCACGGCATCTTCTACCGTAAGCACCACATTACCGTCATTGCCTTCCACAGCGTCCGCCACTTTTCCCTTCACAAAGGTCACATTGGGCAAAGATTGCACTTTTTCAAGCACATTCATATAACGCCCTGGGGTACGAAGGTCGATGTAGAAAATCGTTACTTGCACATGGGGATTTTGCTCAGCAAAATATTGCGCTTGCTTGAGCGAAGCCATACAGCAAATATAAGAACAGTAATTTAAGTGATTTTGATCACGCGAGCCTGCACATTGCACAAAGGCCACTTTTTGCGGTACGCGAGCATCTGAAGGACGCACTATTTTACCACTGGTAGGACCAAAGGGGGAGGCAAGACGCTCCAGCTGCATATTGGAAACACAGTTCTTAATTTTACCACCGCCAAGATTGGACAGAGCCGCCATATCATAGGGCTTCCAACCAGTAGCAATAATAATAGAACCGACATTT
>CAYJNA010000170.1:0-3407 GCA_964371225.1 uncultured Desulfovibrionaceae bacterium | reverse complement strand
GACGCTCGGGCAAATATTCAGCGTAATTGTAGGCAGCTCTTACGCCGTTTCTTTCGCTGTGTGCCAATTGGCGCTCTATCCAGTCACGGTTATAGCCTTGTTCATTTAAGAGGGTAGAGGCCATAGAGCGAAAACCATGTACGGTCATTTCTTCTTTACCATATCCCATACGGCGTAAGCCGGCGAGCAAGGTCATATCGCTAATGGGCGTTGTTGTGGCTCTCATGCTTGGGAAAAGGTATTTGGTATGGCCTGTATACTCTTGAAGCTCTTTGAGTATTTTAACAACTTGCGACGCCAACGGAACAATGTGTACGACACGCATTTTCATACGTTCTGCAGGAATACGCCATTCATTGATTTCAAAATTGAATTCTGCCCATTCTGCACGGCGTAGCTCACTAGGGCGCACAAAAACATATGGTGCCATACGCAAAGCACTTTGCACTATGATGTTGCCAGTATATTCTTCAATATTATTCAGCAGCAGTCCAATTTCTTTGGGGTCTGTAATGCTTGCTAAATGTTTATGCTTAGTAGGAGTAAGCGCACCACGTAAATCTTGAGCTGGGTCACGTTCTGCGCGAGAGGTAATAATGGCATAACGAAAAACTTGCGAGCAAATACCAAGGACTCTATGGGCGGTCTCTATGGCACCTCGTGCTTCAATTTTTCTCAGCACATTTAAAAGTTCAGCCGGGGTAATAGTGTGTGCTTCTTGATGCCCAAGCAAGGGAAAGATATTTTTTTCAAGCCGAGCTATAACGGTTTCACGGTGCTTTTGTGTCCACGTTTCTTTGTATTTTTCATGCCACTCCCTAGCAATAACTTCAAAGCTATTCAAAGTAGTGGCCTTTTCGCTTTCTTTAAGAGCCTTCTTTTGCGCACAAGGGTCAATGCCCTGTGCTAAGGACTCTTTAGTTTCAGCCAATTGTTTTCTTGCTTTTGCCAGTGAAATTTGGGGGTATTTCCCCAAACAAAGTAGCTTTTCCTTACCCCCAAAACGATACTTTATTCGCCATGAAGTACCCCCAGTGGGCGTAACAAACAAGAATAAGCCTTCACCATCGGAGAGCTTTTGCGCTTTGCCGCTGCCTTTAATGGCACGTAATTGTGTGTCTGTGAGTTTTCCCATAAGTGCCTCCTTCAAAACGCACCACCACAGCGTTAAACAAGTACTTTAACAAACATATTTTGTGGGGGTACGGAAAATTGATACTGTCTATATACCCCCTAAAGTACCCCCAATGTATAAGGATGTCTAGGGGGTGTATGAGATGTAGATGGACAAGTAAAAGGCAAAAAAATAAAGCCCTACAATGCTTTATGGGCAATATAGGACTTTAAAATTTCTTTTAATGGTGGAGGCGGGGAGAGTCGAACTCCCGTCCAAAAACGTTCCACAACAAAGCGTCTACAGGTTTAGGTTAGGCTTAATTCTCGTCGCAGATGTAGCCCCCAACCAGGCGATCTTTGACCAGTTCGCTGCAAGATTTTCGCCTTGGCACCAGCAAACGCATACCTTGGCTAGCCTAATAAAGTGTCGCCGCACCGGATTATTAGGCGTCATCCGGATTGACGAGGTCATCGAGTGACCGTTGCCGCGCTGGTATTAAGCAGCGTAGGCGTAGTCGTAATCGTTCTTAGCAATTACTTTTGTGCCGCTTTTTACGAGGCCAGCGGCGCCTCGACCTGCAACTTTGGCTTCATCATCCCTGTCGAAACCAATGCGCCCCCAAGGTATTTTGTAAAATATACTATCGGGAAATCATTAATTATACACTTTAACTAAAAAAGCAAGTTTTTTTATGAGTAAATTTTGCCATGTAAGTGTATTATTGCGAAAGAGTCGCATTTTTATGATTTTTGTACCGCTTATATACCCAATATCCCATAGATAAAGAAATAACGTATAAGATACCACTTATAAAAAGTTCTTGTTTTCCATCCAAGCGAAACCCGCTGCCCATGGTAGCAAAAATAAAATTTTGCACAAAAAAACCAACGCTAGAGCCACCTAGAAAAGCCCCTGCGGGTATACGACTTATGCCGGCAAGGAAGTTTGTTAAAAAATTACTTCCCAATGGTACAATACGCACCACAAGGGTGAGCAAAAAAGGGGACTGACATAGAAAGCTATTGAATGATTCAAATTTGTGCCCGTATTTTTTATGTATCCAATCTTGCCCTAAAAAACGCGCATAACTAAAGCATAAGGTACACGCTATGGTTGTACCAATGGTTGCCCAAAGAGCGCCATACCACATGCCAAAAACATAGCCTCCAAGTAGGCTGCATACTTGTCGTGGTACACCCATGGCTGTGAGTAATGCCACCAAGCTCACGTAAAGGCTTATGCCAGTAATACCTTGATGTCTGATATAAGTATCCATCCAATTTTCTTCAAGTACTTTTCCTATATCAAAATAGGTCCAGCAAAGGAGAGCAAAAAAACAACAGAACACTAATGACGCAATGCGTAGAAAAAATTGTGAAGACATTATTTTTGCCTTAAGAGAAGTTGAAAAAAGAGCAAAGCCAACTGGCCTATAAAAAGGGTAATGTCTCTGTCCATATAACAAACAATGCTTATGCAAATGGCACCTAAGCAGGGAATATAAAAAGAAGTACGAGGGCGAAACATAAAAAGTGCCTGTAGAGCAATGCCCACTATGAGGAAAAAGGGGCCATAGTATATATTCCAGTGCAGTGTTGAAATCATTTTCTCTATATAAAGTAGATAAAAAAGCATTGCAAATCTGAAAAAAGTGATTATATTTGCCTTTGCTGTAATTTTTTATGGTATGTCACTTTATATTATTTGTTTTTAGAGGTATTTAGATGATTACTCTTACTCCGCGTGAAGTTGTTGTTGAACTTGATAAATATATAATTGGCCAAGAGCAAGCCAAGCGTATGGTGGCTGTGGCTGTGCGTAATCGTTGGCGTCGTAGCCAATTGCCACCAGAACTTCGTGATGAAGTTGCGCCTAAAAATATTATTATGATGGGCCCTACGGGCGTGGGAAAAACCGAAATAGCACGTCGCCTTGCAAAATTGTGTTCTGTACCCTTTGTGAAGGTAGAGGCCACAAAATTCACTGAGGTGGGCTATGTGGGACGCGACGTGGAATCCATGGTGCGCGATCTTATGGAAATAAGCATTAAGCTTGTGCGTGAAGAAGAAAATGCGCGCGTTAAAGAAGCTGCCGAAAACGCAGCAGAATTACGCCTCATGGATTTGCTGTTACCTCCTTCGTATACAGGTGATAGCGGACGTGAATCCACCAAGGAAAAATTGCGTCAGCAGTTTCGCCAAGGTTTCCTCGATGATCGCGAAGTGGAGATGGAAGTTTTAGAGCAAGCAGGCCCTAGCATTGACATGTTTGCCATTCCCGGTATGGAAAG
>CAYJNA010000169.1:0-3427 GCA_964371225.1 uncultured Desulfovibrionaceae bacterium | reverse complement strand
TCTCTTTTCATAGCCCCCTCACAGGCAATAAAAGAGCTGCTTAAGGAAGAAATAAAACCATATCTCATTGTTTTAATTATAAAACATCATCTACTATGAATAATACATAGTCTTTCTTGACAAAAGCAGATACGCGCACTATGTTTTGAAAATGCAAATGAATTGCAATTTCAAAACATTTTCCTCTGTAAGGACAAGACTTTGAGCCACTATAGCACACAACAAAAGAAAAGCTTAGTACATTTTTTACAAAAAAACCTCCACACTGCATTTACCGTAAAACAAATTAAAGATGCTCTTACTGGTCAAGACATCAGTACAAGTTCCGTCTATAGAAATGTATTGCTCTTGGAAGAAGAAGGTGTTTTGCAAAAAATACCCAATACCGATAATAAGAGCATAACGTATCAATATGTTGATGCAAACGAATGTGAGAGAATTATACATCTGCTATGCGCTGAATGTAACAAGCTCTTTCACCTAGAAAAAGACTTTTCCGAACTCATAGCCCAAAAAGCCATGACACTACAAGGATTTACCATTGACAAGCAGAAAACATTTATTCATGGGATTTGTCAAAGTTGTACATCTCAAAGCAATGGAGTACAATAAAATACATTTCAAGACTCATGCGTAATTCATTATGTGGAGTCTTTTGGAACATTGACCATAGTCAATGTGACCAAAAAACAAGAGTAAGCACAATTCACTTGTGCTGTTAAGCGATTGTTTTTTGTGCCTTTTGTCCTGCACAGATACATTTTCACAAAAGGACAATGTACTGCAAAAGCACAAAAATACAACTCAAACACCATTGTGCAGGACCCTTATTTTAACAGATAGGAAAATACTATGCGCCAAATCAAAACATTATTTATTTGTGTACTGATGCTCTTTCTTGTAAGCATAAGTACGGCATTTGCTACAGAAAACAAACAAAATAAAGCATCTAAAATTGTGGTGGAAGTGACCACCTTTCCCATATACGATTTTATGCGCCATATCTTAGGCGCAAATAATGAAAGCATTGAGCTAAGGCTTATCATCGATAATGGTATAGATTTACATAATTTTCAGCCTTCTACCAAGGATATTGCCCGTATTTCCACTGCCGATGTCTTCATTTATAATGGGGGAGATTCTGATAGCTGGGTAGAGAAAATTCTTTCCCAAGCTCTGAATAAAGATATGAAAGTTATCAACCTCATGGAATCATTGGGCGATAAAGTAAAGGTAGAGCTTGTGGTTGAAGGCATGCAAGCGCACGACCACGCGGGGCATGACCATGCTGGACACGAAAATTGTGACCATGATCACGGCACACATGCCCATGAAAATGTCGTTTACGATGAACACGTTTGGCTTTCACTTAAAAATGCCATACTCATGTGCCAAACGCTTTCCACACAAATGCAAGCCCTAGACCCTGCCCATGCAGAGCTCTATGCTAAAAACACGCAGGCCTATGTGGAAAAATTACAAAACTTAGACGCAAAATATACAGAAATTTTTCAAAATATTCCTAACAAGACCGTCCTTTTTGCTGACAGATTTCCATTCAGATACTTATTAGATGATTATGGCATTGGTTATTACGCCGCTTTTCCTGGGTGCTCAGCTGAAACGGAAGCCAGTTTTGAAACCGTTATCTTTCTTGCTAAAAAAATAAATGAGCTTAATTTGCAATCTATTCTTATCATAGACGATAGTACCAATAATATTGCCAAGCCCATTATTGAAAACAGTAAAAATAAAGAAGCACGTACTTTTTCCCTACACTCCTTACAAACAGTCAACGCTAAAGACATGGCGCAAGGCATAACCTATCTTACTGTCATGGAGCAAAACCTTCAAAAACTTAAAGATGCTTTAGAGTAAGCTATGGAACAAATTATTTGCCAAGATCTTTCGGTAGGCTATGATAAAGTGGCTGTGCAAAGCCATGTCAACCTCACCGTACACGAAGGCGACTTTCTGGCTGTGGTGGGAAATAATGGCACAGGTAAAACCACCTTTATGAAAACGCTCTTGGGCTTACTCAGCCCCATTGCAGGAAATATACACTTGGGTAAGGGCGTCCGTTTTAACGATATGGGCTATTTACCACAGCAAACGCAAAGGCAAAAAGATTTTCCCGCTTCTGTATGGGAGGTGGTTCTTTCCGGACATATTAATAAGCATGGTTTACGGCCTTTTTACAATAAGGCTGAAAAAGAAAAATCTCAAGAATTGCTTGAGAAAATAGGTATTTCCCATTTAAAACATATTTCTTACAGCAAAATTTCCGGCGGACAGCAACAGCGTGTTTTATTGGCCAGAGCTTTGTGCGCCCTAAGCAAAATTATTTTTCTTGATGAACCCACTTCGGCACTGGACCCTGACTCCACCGCAGAAATGTACGCTTTGCTCCAAAGTTTAAACCAAGAAGGCTTAACCATTGTCATGATAAGCCATGATGTACATAACGCTCTGGTTCATGCCAATAAGGTTTTACTTTTTGACCGCGGGGTAAGCTTTATGGATAAAGAAATATATATAGCAAAAATACAAAGCTATATTCATAACACCGTAGAAGGAAATCATGGATAACATTATTCAGGAATTAACCTTATATTTCTCATACCCCTTTGTGGTATATGCCTTTATTGTGGGCGTACTCATGGCTTTGTGCTCCTCCCTCATTGGCACAAGTTTAGTGCTCAAAAGACTTTCCTTCATTGGTGATGGCCTCTCTCATATAGCCTTTGGCGCCATAGCTGTGGCCTCTGCATTAAAGCTTACCAACAACACTGTCCTTGTTTTTCCGGTGACAGCCCTAGCCTCTCTCTTGCTCTTACGTTCAGGAGAAAACAAAAAAATTCACGGTGATGCAGCCATTGCCATGATGAGTGTAGGCTCCCTCGCCATAGGGTATATGATTTTAAACATTTTTCCCAGCAGCTCCAACATTGCCGCCGATGTATGCACAGCTCTTTTTGGCTCCACTTCCATACTTACCCTCACACCTTTAGATGTGGGTATATCTCTGTTTTTATCCTCCTTTGTCATTCTTATTTTTGGCCTTTTTTATTATAAAATATTTGCAGTGACCTTTGACGAATCCTTTGCCAAAGCCACAGGCATACCCACAAAATTTTATAATCCCTTATTAGCCATTACCATTTCTGCTGTTATTGTGGTGGCCATGAACCTTGTGGGCTCACTGCTCATATCTGCCTTGGTGGTATTTCCCTCTTTATCTTCCATGCAACTTTTTGGAAGCTATAAAAATGTGGTATGGTCGTCGGTAATCATAGCCATTCTTTGCGCAGTACTAGGCATGCTCAGCTCCATACTCTACGGCACCCCTGTGGGCGCTACCATTGTTGTGGCAAATATTGGTGTTTTTTGTACAGCCTATATTTTGGCACGTATTATAAGGAAATAA
>CAYJNA010000168.1:0-3466 GCA_964371225.1 uncultured Desulfovibrionaceae bacterium | reverse complement strand
GCCTTGGTTGCGGAGCCGTGCTCACAGAACTTACACGAGAGTACAGTCATCCCTTCGGTCTTGACCAAGCACATAGCATGGAAGCCATTATGGCGGAACCTTGGCGTTTACAAGAGTGGATTATACCCATTACCGCCGCTTTACCTCATTGGCCTGTGTTAACCCTCACAGCCCAAGAAGAAGCAAGGCTTAAAAATGGGGCACCGCTTGCGTACCGACAAGCACAGAACCAGCAAAGTGCGTTACCTCACTGCTCCCAAGAGGCCAGCAAGGCCATACTTTTGAGCACAAATGGGCAACCCTTAGCTTTGGCAGAAATGAAGAAGGTGGCACCGCCCCCTTCATCTAAGGCAAAAGCCTCTCAGGAGGCCGCGCCCATGTGGACCGTATTACGAGGACTGTGGACACCGGACTAAGAGCATATATGCTTAGTCCTTAACATTAAATTCTATGGAGAATTGCTGTGGCTATGAACGCTGAACAAAAAAAAGTTGTTATTGATGTGCACGCTAAACATGAAGGCGACACCGGATCCCCAGAAGTGCAAATCGCTCTTCTTACTTCCCGCATTGAAGGTCTTACCGGCCACTTCAAAGCACATAAGAAGGATTTCCACTCCCGCACAGGCTTACTTAAAATGGTAAGCCAACGTCGCAAACTTTTAAAGTACTTACGTAACACTGACGTACAACGTTACCGCGCTCTCATTGAAAAATTGGGCTTACGCAAGTAATTTTGTTAGTTCTTGTTCGAGGGGGTTTTATGCCCTCTCGAACTTCTAACAAAGCCCACAGGCTTACACGAAGGCTAGCGTTGCCTTCTAAACATTTTAACGCACAGTAGAAAGGGGGGGCCGAGAATGCTAGCGACACTAAGCATTCAACATGTGCTCCCAATGATGAAGACTTCCTCTCACCCGCTTCCGTCTTCCTTTGCCGCCGTTGTCATTCTCGGAATCCCCTTTGTCTTTTGTGAAAGGAAAGCATTATGCAAGATATTTTTAAACCCACACGTCTTAGCGCCCTCGTGGGCGGCAAAGAGGTCATTTTTGAAGTTGGTCGCCTTGCCAATCAAGCTCATGGGGCTGTTTGGATTCAATGCGGCGGTACTGTTGTCCTCGTGACCGCTTGTTGCCAAACGTTAGAACAAGATAAGGGTTTCTTTCCCCTCACCGTAGAGTACACAGAAAAAATGTATGCTGCCGGTCGCATTCCCGGAAACTTCTTCCGCCGCGAAATTGGCCGCCCCTCCGAAAGAGAAACCTTAGTTTCCCGTCTTATTGACCGTCCTTTACGTCCTCTTTTCCCCAAAGGTCTTAAGCAAGACGTACAAATTCTTGCCAACGTTATTTCTGCTGACCAAGAAAATGAGTCCGATATTTTAGCTCTTACCGGCGCCTCTGCCGCTGTGCTCATTTCTCCCTTACCCTTTGACGGCCCTGTGGCTGGTGGTCGCATTGGTCGCGTAGATGGGAAATTTGTTTTAAATCCTTCCTTTGCACAACAAGAAAACAGTGATTTAGACATTGTTTTTGCCGCCAGCCGCGACGCCATCACCATGGTAGAAGGCGAAGCAAAATTCTTACCTGAAAATGTCATCATTGAAGCTTTAGAATGGGGTCATAAAGAAATTCAACCTCTTATTGACGTACAACTTAAGCTGGCTGAAGTTGTTGGTAAAGCAAAGCTGGAATATGTTCCTGTGGAAGAAGACGCCGTTCTTCTTGAAAAAGTACAATCCATTGCCATGGCTAACGGTCTTGCAGAGTCCATGCAAGTGGCAGAAAAATCTGCCCGCAAAGCAGCTCGTTCTGCTGTGAAAGCCGCTGTAATGGAAGCTTTATTGGCTGACGAAGCTTTTGCTGAGCATCCTTCCCTTAAAAATGTTGGCGATATCATTGCCGGTCTTGAAAAAGACGTGGTGCGTAAGCGCATTTTAAAAGAAGGTAAGCGCATTGACGGACGCGACACAAAAACTGTGCGCGCTATTCAAGTGCAAACTTCCTTGCTTCCCCGCGCTCACGGCTCTGCTCTCTTTGCGCGTGGTGAAACAAAATCCCTCGTGGTAGCTACCCTTGGTGCTTCCACCGATGAGCAACGCGTAGACAGCTTAAATGGTGACAAAACCAATCGCTTCATGTTGCATTACAACTTTGCTCCTTACTCTGTGGGTGAAGTAAAGCCTGTGCGCGTATCACGCCGCGAAATCGGACATGGTGCTTTGGCTGAAAAAGCTTTACGCTATATTTTACCCCAAGGCGATTCCTTCCCCTTCACCATTCGTGTGGTTTCTGAAACTTTAGAATCCAATGGTTCTTCCTCCATGGCTGCTGTTTGCGGTGGTTCCTTATCCCTTATGGATGCCGGCGTACCCGTAAAAGCTCCTGTGGCCGGCGTAGCCATGGGTCTCATCCGTGAAGAAGATGAGTTCATTGTGCTCACAGACATCTTGGGTGATGAAGACGCTCTTGGCGATATGGACTTTAAAATTGCCGGTACCGCCGATGGTGTCACTGCCGTGCAAATGGATATTAAAATTACCGGTATCACCACAGAAGTTATGCGTAAAGCCATGGACCAAGCCCGTGAAGCCCGTATACATATTTTAGGTGAAATGGCAAAATCCATCGAAGCCCCTCGTCAAGAACTTTCTCGTTATGCACCTCAGCATGCTGAAATTTTTGTAAATCCTGACATTATCCGTCTTATCATTGGCCCCGGTGGTAAAAATATAAAAGCCATCACCGCCGCCACTGGCGCATCCATTGATATTGATGATAGCGGTCGTATTTCCGTTTTTGCCCCCACTGCCGACGCCATGGCCGTGGCCAAAGAAATGGTGCAATACTATGACCAACGCGCTGAACTTGGCAAGAATTACACCGCTAAAGTACGTAAAGTACTTGAAATTGGTGCCATTGTGGAAATTCTTCCCAATGTGGAAGCCCTTGTACACGTATCACAATTGGACACTGCTCGCGTAGAGCAACCCGGTGATGTGGCACGTCTTGGCGAAGATATGATTGTTAAAGTTATTGAAATTAACGGTGATCGTATACGTGCCAGCCGCAAGGCTGTATTGCTTGAAGAGCAAGGCGAAGTGTGGACACCTGAAAGCACCGCTCGTCCACAACGTGACCGCGGTGATCGTGGCGACCGTGGCGATCGCGGTGACCGTGGTGGTCGTGGCGATCGTGGTGACCGTGGTGGTCGTGGTGACCGCGGTGGTCGTGGTGGCGATAGACATCGTCGCGACTAAGCTTTACTAAAAGGCGTCTCACCTTGTAGCACAAGTTGCAATATAGATGCGCCCATGTAAAAATATATGGCGGAGAAGGAACACCCTTCTCCGCTTTTTTATAGCGAATAGAACTATGTGACAGGTTTGAGACCTCTGCGCAATTCATTGCGTAGGTCTCAATATATTTACACCTTACAAAAGGCTTAACGCCATGTCTTTCTTACTA
>CAYJNA010000167.1:0-3528 GCA_964371225.1 uncultured Desulfovibrionaceae bacterium | reverse complement strand
AAACGAAACCCTCTTTTTCAGTCAATGAAGAAGAAGGCCTTTTTTATTGTTTTGGTTGCCAGGCTTCCGGCGACCTTTTTGAGTTTTATGGTCGCATAAACGGCCTAGATTTTTCTGAAACGTTGGAGCAACTTGCGCTAGAAGCCCATATCACCTTGGATACGTGGCAAGGCGGACGCGCAGGCCAACACGGTGCGCATACAGGTGGACAAAATGCTGCTGCAAAGCAGTCTGCAAGGCAAAATATGCTACGCATGTACACCTTAGCGGAAGCGCACTTTACGGCAAACCTAACCGGCGAGCATGGGGAGGAATGCCGCGCATATATGGAAGGCCGTAAACTTAGCCCAGAGATTGTTAAAAATTTTGGTCTTGGATGGGCCCAAAGAGATTGGCAAGCTTTGGCAAACACGTTGCAAAGGGCGGGCTTTGCGGAAAAAGACGCCATTGAAGCTGGACTGCTAGGACGCAGCAACAAAACACAAAGGGGTTATGATCGATTTCGCGGCAGACTTATCTTTCCCATACGTTCTTTAGCCAATCAGGTTATAGCCTTTGGCGGAAGAATTATAGGCGATGAAGATGAAGCAAAGTACATAAATAGTTCAGATTCTCTTATTTACAAAAAAGGAGATCAACTTTATGGCCTTGCGCAATCGCGAAGCGGTATTACTCTAAAAGGCCATGTGCTGCTCACTGAGGGCTACATGGACGTATTAACCCTACATCAATTTGGCTATACCAATGCTGTAGGAGTGCTCGGAACCTCATTAACACCCGAGCAAATAAAAAGAATTTCTGGTTTTACTTCTAACATCGTCCTGCTTTTTGATGGGGATAGAGCAGGCAGAAAGGCAGCATTGCGCTCTTGTGAAATGTTGCTTACCCGCGGGCTTAAATGTACGGTAGTCCTTTTGCCCGAAGGGGAAGACATAGACAGCCTCCTGCATAGTGCAGGTGTAGAGGCATTTGAAAAGCTTAAAAACATAGCGCCGGACGGCATAACATTTTGCATTCAAGTATTGCGTGATATGGCTCCCAAAGACGCTGTGGACTGGGCTAAATCCTTTTTAAAAAAGGTTGAAATTCCAGAGCTTATAAGCTCATACACAAGCAAACTTGCCACAGGTTTGCAATTGGCAGAGGAAACTCTGCGGGAAACTCTTAGTAAAAACCGCCAAGCTTCTCCATGGAATCAAAGAAATGGAAACCTCTTGGCAAAAGCGCATCCACATGCAGCCGAGCACAGCCAAGGGACAGGCTCACAAGCTGGCGTAGGTGGAGCAAACAATGCCCATGGCTCAGGCAAAAGACCGCTTACAGCCACTGCCATGCGCGATAAACAAATTATGATGTACGCTGTACGCTATCCACATCGCTTGCAAGATTTGCGCAATCTAGGCGCAGACCTTGCCCTTAAAAGTGATGTGGCACGTCAGCTCTGGAAAAAATTACAAGATTTTGGCCCAGAAGAAGTCTTTCATCAGCTTAATGAGCGTGAAAAAACCTTTTGGGTGCAAAGCCGCACCGGCGAAGCGCCCCCGAGGGACGAAGGTGATAAAGAACTGTTAGGTCTTGAAAAGGAATTGGAAAACTTGCATACAAACATGCAAAAGTCTTCACTTTTTGCGGCCTTACGCGAAAATGCTAACCTTGGTGACTTTGAAGCAGATTTAGATTACCTTCGTGTGTTGCAGGAAACTTTGAGGAGGATTGATGAATAATCTTAAAGATATACAGCAAATAAAAGCCCTTATTGATAAAGGAAAGTCCATGGGCTTTCTTACTTTCGATGAAGTTGCAAAGGCTTTACCTGCTGAAATGAGTAACTCTGAGCAACAGTTTGAAGAGGTTATTACCATCTTTGAACAGCATGACATTGCCATTGTTGACTCAGAAAAAGAAGGTAAGAAGATTACCATCAATGCTACAGGCGATGATGATGAAATGGTGGGTGAAGGTAACCTTGATCTTGCCGACGAAGAAGAAACCATTGACTATTCTTCACGTAATACAGACCCTGTGCGCATGTATTTGCGTGAAATGGGCGCTGTTCCCTTGTTGGATCGTGATGGGGAAGTGGTCATTGCCAAAAAAATTGAATTAGGTGAACAGGACGTTCTCTACGCATTGGTGGAAGTGCCTGTGGCTGTGGAAGAACTTATCAATGTGGGCGAAGATTTACGCCTTAACCGCATCAAGCTTAAAGATGTGGTAAAAACCATTGAAGAAGACGACCCCAGCGAAGATGAAATGAATCAACGTACGCGCGTTATTCTTCTTTTAGACGAAATTAAAGCTACTTTTCGCAAGAAAAAGAAAATCTACGCCAAGCTTGACGATTGCTGCACCTTAGAGCGCCGCGTGGCTGGTGTGCAAAAAGAAATCATGAGCTATAAGGAAGAAGTGGTTATTCGCTTACGCGATATTAAGCTTGAAAAGACCCTTATAGATCGTATTATTGAAACTGTGGAAGATTATGTACGTCAAATGCATAACTGCCAGCGCGATCTTTCCGCTTATATTCTCTCCACAGGACGCACCCAAGCTGAAATTCAAGAATTGTTTTACAATCTTGAAAACCGCAAGGTAAGCCCTACTGATGCCGCTAAAGAATTAGGCCTCAGTGTAGATGAGCTTTTTTCCTTTAAGGAAATGATTATAGGTAAAATTGAAATTTTACGCCGTCTACAAGAAAAATGCTGTCACAATGTGGGTGATTTAGAAGAAGTACTGTGGCGTATTAAGCGCGGTAACACCGCAGCCATGCGCGCCAAACAAGAGCTCATTCGCTCTAACTTGCGCCTCGTGGTGTCCATTGCCAAAAAATACACTAACCGCGGTTTACAATTTCTTGACCTCATTCAAGAAGGTAATATTGGTCTCATGAAGGCTGTGGATAAATTTGAATACCAACGTGGGTATAAATTTTCCACCTACGCCACATGGTGGATACGTCAGGCCATCACACGCGCCATTGCAGATCAAGCGCGCACCATTCGTATCCCTGTGCATATGATTGAAACCATTAATAAACTTATTCGCACATCCCGTTATCTCGTGCAAGAGCTTGGGCGTGACCCTACCCCCGAGGAAATTGCAGAGCGCATGGAATGCCCTGTGGATAAGGTGAAAAAAGTTCTTAAAATTGCTAAGGAACCCATCTCCCTTGAAACTCCCATTGGCGACGAAGAAGATTCTAGCCTTGGTGATTTCATTGAAGATAAAAAAGCTGTGGCTCCTGCTGAAGAAGTTATTAATACCAAACTTTCTGAGCAGTTGGCATCAGTATTGGCAGACCTCACCCCGCGTGAAGAGCAAGTATTACGTAAACGCTTTGGTATAGCTGAAAAAAGTGATCATACTTTGGAAGAAGTAGGTAAGCTCTTTAACGTTACCCGTGAGCGTATACGCCAAATTGAAGCCAAAGCTTTGCGTAAATTGCGCCATCCAATAAGAAGCCAAGCTTTACGTTCTTACTATGAAAATTAGTAGCAGTGTTAAGGTAGTATAATTCTTTTTGTGGGG
>CAYJNA010000166.1:0-3611 GCA_964371225.1 uncultured Desulfovibrionaceae bacterium | reverse complement strand
GAAAACGTATTCCATACGTTTATTTCTGGAAAAATTTATTAAGCTTTTTAAGCTAGAAATTCTATCTTTAATGATATTTAAGTAGTTTTTCAGTGTCGACTACTTACTGCACTAATTCCCACCATGCAGGGAATGTTTGCCCCTCTATGTCCAAATCTACCACATCGCCAATGATGGGCGTCAGTAATGTATAATCTTTATTCTTTGTGGCTTCGGTAATTTGTATGAAGGGGTCTTTCCAATCGTGCAAGGCAATGGAAAATTTACCATTATGTGCAGGAAGAAGACGCTTGGTGCCAAGCTCCGCGGCGGCTTGTGCCACGTCTTTGGGAAGCATATGGATATGCGGCCAACCCTGAGCATTATACTGACCACAATCTAAAATAACAGTGTCAAAGGGGCCAAGTTTACCGGCAATTTGCAAGATATGATCGCCATAGCCTGTATCCCCGCTGAAAAAGAGTTTTTCCGTGGGGCTCATGATGGCAAAGGCTGCCCAAAGAGTTTTGTTTTTGCTAAAAAGACGGCTGGAGTAATGGCGCGCAGGAAGAATATGCACAGTGACATCATTTTCTAAGGTGAAATCGTCATACCAATAGCCTTCCATAATTTGGTCAGCAGAGTAGCCCCATAATTCCAAATGGGCGCCTACACCTAAAGGCGTGATGACCTTTTTCCCTAGCTTAGGTTGTAGGGCTTTCATGGCGTCATAGTCCAGATGATCGTAATGATCATGCGAAATGAGGATATAGTCAATGGGAGGCATGTCATCCACTGTGTAGATGTTTGTTCCATTAAAAGATTGGTTTAAAAAGGAAAAAGGCGCTGCATACGGGGCAAAAACAGGGTCGATAAGCATACGTAGGCCATTCATTTGTAAATAATAAGACGAATGCCCCAAGGGTATGAGGAGCGTGCGCTTAGGGTCTAAAGCTTTTAAATCTGTTTTGGTAGAAGGAATGGCTTGTGCCGGAATGCGGCTTCCTGGGGCTTTATCAAAGTGAATTTGATACATGCGATAGAGAAAGTTATCTTTTACTAAATTGGTGGGGTCAGGCATGGTGTTGAAAAAAGCCCCGTCTTTATAATTGGGCATTTTTTCAATGAGAGCTAATCTTTCTCCGCTGGGGTCAGCGCCAAAACGTTCATGGGTTAAGGTTTGGTATACATAGCCCGCAAGGAGCATAACAATAGCCACTAGCCAAAAACGTTTTTTTGCAAACATAGTGCATCCTAAGTGTGATTTTTTTGTGGAGGGAAGGGAAACTCTTTCCAAGTGGAAAAATCTATAAAGTATCTTGGCTTCTTCCCTAGACCCCATCGTTCCTTTAAAAACATATAATTGCATCAAAGCTTTACATGAAATTAAAGTTTTACGGCAATTACATGGAAGCGCGTTTTGTGCGGTGGAAGAAGGGGAGCTTTTTGCATTAATAAAAGCCCCCTTCATCCACTCAAAAATTAAAATACATTTATTCTTTTACGTATTCCACTTCGATGTCAGGAAATTCTTCTTCTTCTTCTTTTTCAAAGGTCTTGAAATGTAAGAAGGGGGCATTTTGGTCTAAAGCGTCGCGCATTTTCCAAATATGCGCCACCAGTTCTTCCACACCATCGCCGTGCATGGCAGAAATGAAGAAAATTGGGCGTTTATCAGCAGCAGCGCGGGCTTTTAAGGTTTCCAATCTTTCTTCATCCACCGTATCAATTTTGTTTACCACTTCCACCTGCACACGATCACCAAGACCGGCGTCAAATTGGCGTAATTCACTATTGATAAGTTCAAAACCGGCCCAAGGGTCGTCAGCATCAATGTCTTCAATGCTAAGAATATGTACAATAAAGCGTGTACGCTCCACATGCTTTAAAAAGCGTGTACCAAGACCTTGTCCAAGGTGAGCGCCTTCAATAAGGCCGGGAATGTCGGCTATGACCATGCGACGGCCAGGGTCATATTCATCAATCATAACCCCAAGATTGGGCACAAGGGTTGTGAAAGGGTAGGCCGCAATTTTAGGACGCGCCGCAGATACTTGGGAAATAAAGGTGGATTTGCCCGCATTGGGAAGACCCACAAGGCCGGCGTCGGCTAAAATTTTTAGCTCAAGGCGTAGGGTGCGTTCTTCACCCATTTCACCGGGCTGAGAAAAACGCGGGGCTCGCATGGTGGAAGATTTAAAGTGCTCATTGCCCTTACCGCCGCGTCCGCCACTGGCCAATACAAATTCTGCATCGGGCTCTGTGAGGTCTGCCACAAGGGTTTCACCTTCGGGGCCTTGCTCATAAATAAGCGTGCCTTCTGGCAGGTGCAAATAGAGGTCTTCCCCTTTGCGTCCGTGGCATTGACTGCCCATGCCGGGCTGGCCGTTTTGGGCTTCATAATGGCGCTTTAAACGAAAGTCGTACAGGCTTAATAAGCGTGCATCGGCACGTACCAATACATTACCACCATTACCGCCGTCGCCGCCGTCAGGGCCGCCTCTGGGAACAAATTTTTCGCGGCGAAAGGATATACAGCCGTGGCCGCCCTTACCCGCTTTTACAGTGATGACTGCTTCATCTACAAATCTCATAATAATCTCATTTGCCCAAAGGGCGGTGTAATGTCGTAGGGATGTGCTGTATTTTTTTACAGCTAAGCGCAAAAAAGAGCGTGTGTCATGTGTGAGGCTTTGTTTTTAAGCCAAGCTTTTTATGTTGCGCAAAGAAAATTCTTACGAAATGCTAGGCCAAAAGGCAAGTATAAAAAGCACAATGCCGCACAGGAAAAGACCACCTAAAAAATAGGGAGCCTCGTCCTATGCGGCAATGCAAATTTAGTAATAACCGCGGGGTAAGACCCCGTGATGCACTAAGCTTGTTCTTCGATGTGAACTCTGGTCAATACGCGACGTTTACGCACGTATTTTTCAAATTTCACAACGCCGTCAATCTTAGCAAAGAGTGTGAAATCACGACCCATGCCAACATTGTTACCGGGATGAACTTTGGTGCCAAGTTGACGAACAAGAATGTTGCCGGCCAAAACTTTTTGACCGCCAAAACGCTTGACGCCGCGTCGTTGCCCTTCGCTATCGCGACCGTTGCGGGATGACCCGCCAGCTTTTTTATGTGCCATAACATTTTCTCCTCAAGCAGCTTGTGTGCCTGCTAGTGAAAGTGAAAGTTTAATAAGGATAGGGCGCAAAATGAAAATTTTGTAGTAAAAAGTGCGCAAGGCATACACTTTGCTGCACCTATCTCTTAAAAAACGGAAAAGGATTAGGCAGAAATGCCAACAACCTTAAGGGTTGTCAAATCTTGGCGATGACCACGAAGTTTACGTGAGTCATTACGACGCCAGCGCTTGAAAACCATAATTTTTTCACCGCGGCTTTGGCCCATAACTTCACATTTTACAGTGGCGTTTTCCACATAAGGAGCACCCACTTTGAAGTTTTCGCCACCAAGCATGAGAACCTTGTCTAAAGTAAGCTCAGCGCCTACTTCAACATTAAGGTGATCTACTACAATTTTGCAGCCTTCTTCAACGCGGAATTGTTTACCGCAGGCTTCTACGATTGCATACATATAAAAAACCTCCAAAAGAGAAAGTGGTATTTGCCTTACTT
>CAYJNA010000165.1:0-3613 GCA_964371225.1 uncultured Desulfovibrionaceae bacterium | reverse complement strand
TGTAGACTTTACGTCATTGCAATATTAGGGGTGTTTTTACTTTATTTCATCGGTATGTTAGGAGTTTTAGTGTCTTATTGGTAGCACACGCCTTGCTCCACAGCCTTGCACACTGCCGCGCATAGGGTTGAAATATCATCTGCGCTACTCACAAAGGGAGGCATAATATATACTAGTCGCCCAAAAGGACGAATCCACACCCCTTCTTGCACAAAAAAAGCTTGAAGTTTTGCCATGCACACAGGTTCATGCATTTCCACTACGCCAATGGCGCCAAGCACGCGCACCTCTCGCACCGAAGCATGTAACATACAAGGTGCAAGTCCCTGTCTAAGTTCTGCCTCAATACGCTGCACTTGCTTTTGCCAAGCGCTATGCTCCAGCACATCCAGCGATGCCGCCGCCACAGCGCAAGCCAAAGGATTTGCCATAAAGGTAGGGCCATGCACAAACACATTTCCCTCATTACAGATACCTTGCGCCACAATTTCCGTACACAAGCTAGCCGCCAAAGTCATCATACCGCCGGTAAGAGCCTTACCCACACACAATATATCTGGGTTCACCCTCTTGCCATATTCTGCACACCATTCATGGGCAAACATTTTCCCCGTGCGTCCAAAACCCGTGGCAATTTCATCTAAAATCAACAACACGGCATGCGCATCGCACAATTCTCGCACCCTTTGCACATAAAGTGGATGATAAAAATACATACCACCGGCGCCTTGCACCACAGGCTCTAAAATAACAGCCGCAAGTTCATGTCCATGCACAGCAAAAGCTTCTTCCAAGGGCGCCAATGAAGCCGCATCAAAAACAGCGTCATCGTACACATCAAAAGTGCAATTCGGCCTCTCCACAAAAATATGCTGTGGCAGCACATGATTAAATAAAGAGTGCATACCAGTAATAGGGTCGCACACTGCCATGGCGCCAAGGGTATCCCCATAATAGCCGCCACGCGGGCTAAGCACCTTTGTGCGTTGCCCTTGCCCCATACCTTGTTGATATTGTAAAGCCATCTTCAAAGCCACTTCCACTGCCACAGAGCCGGAATCTGCCCAAAAAATGCGGGACAACGTTGACCCTTGCGGTAAAAGTGTCAAAAGTTTTTGCCCTGCTTGTATGGCCGGCGCATGGCTTATACCGCCAAACATCACGTGCGACATCCGCGCCACTTGTTCTTGCGCCGCATGCACCAATGCCGCATGTCCATACCCATGCACAGCGCACCACCACGAAGACATACCGTCAATAAGGGCTCTTCCATCACGTAAATACAAACGCGTTCCCTTGGTATGTGTTACTTCATATACAGGCAAAGGTTCCGTGGCAGAGGTATAGGGATGCCAAAGGTGCGCTTTATCCCAAGCAAGCATCTGCTCTTCTTGAGGTGCTGCATCTGCCCCTTGCCACATGCTTACAAGCGTCAAAGCCAAAGGACGTATACTTTCAGCCAGCACATCCCACCCGTTCTCATCCAATGTCTCCACATAGGGCATGACATAAAGTTCTATTCCCCTACGTGCGGCATAGGCTTGTAAATACGCTCTATTATCAGCTCGAATAGATTTTTCTTGCTCTGTGCTGGGCATGTCCACATCTTTACAAATAAGAGCTTGCACGGGCACAGCCCTTTGGCGCAAAGCATCTAAACTCAACAAAGTGTGATTAAGAGCCCCCAAGGTATTACGCATGACCAGCACCACAGGACAGCACACGGCTTGCATCACATCCAGCATACTTTCATGAGCATTCAGAGGCACATACAGCCCCCCTGCGCCTTCCAAAAGCAAAGGAACATGTTCCTCAATACCGGACAAAGCTGTTAGTACACAGCTTGCAGAAAGACTTTCTCCTGCATGTGCTGCCGCCAAATGCGGTGATGCAGGTAAAGTGTAGGAAATAAGGGTACGCCCAGCCAAAGCCCTTGGCACATCTAAGCCCACATGCGCTTTGCTATATAATGATGCATCGGCATCATTGATCTGTACAACGCCTGTTTGCACCGGTTTTACAGCTAGGTGCGCCATACCTTCTTGCCATAAAGCACGCGATAAGGCCGCCGTCACAAGGCTCTTGCCCACATCCGTACTTGTACCGCTAATAAAAAGACTTTTTTGCTGCAAAAACATTATATATCTACCTGTAAACCCTGCGCCTCAAGCATATGTATATCACCTTCAATACCCTTCCCCTTGGTGGTGAGATAATCCCCCGTCATAAGCGCATTGGCTCCTGCGGCAAAAATATCTTGCTGACGCGCACCTAACACATGGGGGCGTCCACCACAAATACGTAAAGTGGCTGTGGGAAGAATATGTCGAAATACAGCAATAATGCGTAAAGCTTCTTCGGCTGTGAGCGGGCAAACATGCTCTAAAGGAGTGCCTTTATGGGCATAAAGAAAATTCAAAGGCACATGTGTAATAGCATTTTCCCGTAAGGACAAAGCAAAATCAATACGATCTTCCCAACTTTCCCCCATGCCAAAAAGACCACCGGAACAACATTCCAAACCTAAAGCTTGTACCCTGAGCACGGTGTTAAGCCTGTCGCGCCATTTTTGCGTACTACATACTTGTGGATAAAAATTTTCGCTGCTTTCAAGATTATGATGATAGCGCGTAAGTCCGGCATCTTTTAAAGCTTGCAATGCCTGTTGCGGTAAGCGCCCTAAAGAACCACATAATCGCCCCTGCCAGTGGGCTGGAGCCATCTCCATAAAGGAAATAAGACTTTGTACATCTTGTTCTGGCAAAGCGCCGCCGCTGGTCACAATGCCCACCCTTTTAATGGGATACTGGGTCAATGTAGTAACACGTTCTTGCAATTCTTGCGTAGAAAGCAAGGGAAATACAGGGGCAGTGGTACCATGAAAACGGCTTTGAGAACAAAAAGCACAGTTCATATCACAATGCCCACTACGGGCATTAATAATGGCACACAGCTCAACACTATTATCAAAAGTAGCATGGCGGAGCTGAGAAGCGCTGGTAAAAAGCTCATCTTCTGTAAGGTGCAGTAAGGAGAGAGCATCAGCACGTGAGCACTCTTGATCGGATGTACAAGCAAAAGAAGACACAAAAACCTCAAAAATAATATTACTATGTGGAAAAAAATTCATACAAAATGCGTCAAGAATTGGCATATACCCAATGAAAGTCTAAAAGGCAAGAGGGGTATACGCTGCCCAAACAAGGAAAAAAGAGAAGAACAAGACGTAAAACTCAAAAAAATTTCTATTTTTATTATCTATAAAATCAAATGATTAACTTTATAAATAACTTTTTTTTCATTTTTTTGCAAAATAAGTGTTGCCAAAGACCATAGGGCTGTGACATAAGGTGCTTGGCGAACGGGACTGGCCATCGCGAAACAGCGCAACACGCAAGTAGCGCGAAACTGTCCCGGAAGAGAAAAGCTTTATAAGTTTTGTTTTCCTTGAAGAAAATTCATAGGTCATGGCCGAAAAGAAAATAAAAAAAGTTTTTTTCGAAAAAGTGAATTTTTTGCTTGCCAAACACTTCACTTTTGCGTAAACACTTCTCTTGCTGCTGGCGTAGCTCAATTGGTAGAGCAGCTGATTTGTAATCAGCAGGTTGCGGGT
>CAYJNA010000164.1:0-3650 GCA_964371225.1 uncultured Desulfovibrionaceae bacterium | reverse complement strand
CTGCTAAAATGGCTCTTGGCCTTGGCGCACAAGTAACCATTCTTGACAATAACATTGACCGTTTACGTCAATTGGACGACATCTTCTCCATGAACGTTGTTACCATGGCTTCCAACAGCCACAACATTGCTGCTGCCACCGCTGAGTGCGACCTTCTCGTAGGTGCTGTACTTATTCCTGGTGCTAAAGCTCCTAAGCTTGTTTCTGAAGAAATGGTAAAGAACATGAAGCCAGGCGCTGCCATTGTAGACGTAGCCATTGACCAAGGCGGTTCTGTAGCTACCATCGACCGCATCACCACTCACGTGGACCCCACCTATGTTACTCATGATGTAGTTCACTACTCTGTAGCTAACATGCCTGGTGCCATGCCCCGTACTTCAACCTTTGCTTTAACTAACGTTACCATGCCTTACGCTGTGCAATTAGCGAACAAGGGTTGGAAAGAAGCTTGCCGTAGCGACATCGCTTTGGCTCGCGGCTTAAACACTGTAGACGGTAAGTGCACCTACGCTGCAGTAGCTGAAGCATTTAACCTTCCTTTCACTGACCCACAAAGCGTACTTGCATAAGTACTAGTAAAAAAGCATTGCGTAAAATCATTGCTTACATATAGCCATCTTGAAGGGGGCTAACAAAAAGCCCCCTTTTTAAGATACATTTAGATAACATTTACTTTACGATTCCGGAGGCATACCATGGCTCAGTTTGACGACAAAACCAAAGCAGAACTCATTGCATTAGATAAAAAACATGTTTGGCACCACCTTACCCAACACAAGGTATACGAAAACGCAGACCCTGCCATTTATGTTAAGGGCGAAGGTATGCGCATTACTGACATCAATGACAATACTTTCCTTGATGCAGTATCTGGTGGTGTTTGGACTGTAAACGTAGGCTACGGTCGCAAAGAAATTGTTGATGCTGTCAGCGAGCAACTCATGGATATGTGTTATTTTGCCAACGGCATTGGTAACATCCCCACCATTAAATTTTCTGAAAAGCTACTCAGCAAAATGCCTGGTTTAAGTCGTGTTTACCTTTCTAACTCCGGTTCTGAAGCCAACGAAAAAGCTTTTAAAATTGTACGTCAAATTGGTCACTTGAAGCATGGCGGAAAAAAGACTGGTATCTTATACCGCGCTCGTGACTATCATGGTACCACCATTGCTACCTTAAGCGCTGGCGGACAATTTGAACGACGTAACCAATACGGCCCCTTCTGCCCCGGTTTCTATGAGTTTGGTGACTGCGACTCCTACCGCTCCAAATTTGGCGATTGCGCAGACCTTGGCGTAAAACTTGCCATGCAAATGGAAGAAGTTATTCTTTCCGTAGGTGCTGACGAGTTAGGCGCCGTAATTGTAGAGCCCATGACTGCTGGTGGCGGTATCCTTATTCCACCTGCCGGTTACTATGAAACCATACAAGAACTTTGCAAAAAGTACAACCTTCTCCTCATTGTTGACGAAGTGGTTTGTGGTCTTGGCCGTACTGGTAAGTGGTTTGGTTATCAACACTTTGGCATTAAACCTGACATGGTAACCATGGCCAAGGGTGTAGCTAGCGGCTATGCTGCCATCTCCTGCACAGTAACCACAGAAGAAGTCTTCCAAGACTTTGTAAATGACCCCTCAGACCCTGATGCTTTCTTCCGTGACATCAGCACCTTTGGTGGTTGCACAGCTGGTCCTACTGCTGGTCTTGTAAACATGGAAATCATCGAGCGTGAAGGCCTTATGGAAAATGCCGGCGCCATGGGTGAGTACATGTTAGAAGAATTACGCAAATTAATGGACAAGCATCCTTCCATTGGTGATGTACGCGGTAAAGGCCTCTTTGCTGGTGTAGAACTTGTGAAAGACCGTGCTACCAAAGAACCAGTAAGCGATGCTTTCGCCACACAAGTGGTAGGCGCAGCTAAAGCTGAAGGTGGCGTGCTCATCGGTAAAACCACTCGTTCTTTCCGCGAATTGAACAATACTTTAACTCTTTGCCCTGCTCTTATAGCTACCAAGAGTGATATTGATGCCATTGTTGCTGGTATAGACAAAGCTCTCACCACAGTAGAAGCCAAATTCGGCATGTAATCCATTACGATAAAAACTACATTTTCAAATACAAAGCCCCGTTTAACCACGGGGTCTTTTATAAAGGAACTTCTCATGTTTTATACCTACAATTCAGTAAACAAAATTGTTTATGGCGCCGGCATTGTATCCCAAACTGGTGAAATGGCTAAAAACATTGGCGTATCCCGTGCCATCATCGTGACTGACCCAAGCCTTGCTGCTCTTGGCTTACACAAGCCTGTAGAGGCTGCTCTTGATAGCGCAGGTATTGCTCACTGTCTTTTCTCTGAAGCTGAACTTGAGCCTTCCACTGGTTCCATTGAGGCCATTGCTAAACAAGCTCTTGAGTTCAAAGCTGAGCTTGTTATTGGTCTTGGCGGCGGCTCTGCCTTAGATAGTGCCAAAGCTGCTTGTGTACTTCTTACCAATGAAGGCCCCATTGAAAAATACTTTGGTGTAAATAATGTGCCTAATCCTTGTGCACCTGCTTTCTACATCCCCACCACCGCCGGTACCGGTAGTGAAGTGACTTCTATCTCCGTTTTGGCTGATAAAGCCAGCGGCGCAAAAGTGGGTGTGGTGAGTGATTATATGTATGCTAAGGCTGTAATCCTTGACCCTGAAATGACCACAGGCTTACCCCCGCATGTGACCGCCATGACCGGTGTAGACGCATTTGTACACGCCATGGAATCCTTTGTAGGTAAGGCCGCTACACCTTTCACCGACGCCTTGAACTTACAAGCCATGAAGCTTATCGCTAAGAGCATTCGCCGCGCTTATGTTAATGGTCAGGATATCGCCGCTCGTACTGATATGCTCTATGCTTCCTGCTTGGCTGGCATGGGCTTTTCTAACACACAAAACGGCATCATTCACGCTGTAGGTACAGCTGTACCCCGTTCGTATAATTTACCTCACGGCTTGCTCATGGCATGCTTATCCCCCATGTGCATGGAATATAACCTCATGGCTAATCCAGAAAAATATGCTCAAATTGCAGAAATTCTTGGCGGTGAGTACCATCCCGACACATTAACCATGGCTCGCCAAGCTCCTGTACTTATGAGTGAACTTCTTGAAGACTTGAATATTAAAGAAGGTCTTGCCCCTTACGGCGTAAAAGAAGAAGATCTTGAAGGTATTGCTACACGCGCTGTGGGCGCCGCCCGCCTTATGGGTAACAACCCACGCCCAGGCACTGTAAAGCAAGTACACGAGCTCTTACTAGCTAACCACGGATAATTTTACTCCTACCTGTATAAGGGGGGGAATGGCATACTATGCTTTCCCCTCCTTATACTTTAGGGTCATTCCACTTAAAATTTTTCACCCTTTACTTTTCTTAACACTTATTTCTTCTCTTGACTAATAAATCCCACAACCACCATTATCACAGCATAACAAACCTATTTCTGCGCCTCCGTGCTTTTACGGGGAGCTAGGTACTTTTACGACAATGAGCAGCGATGCCATTGCTGCGTGGTCGGAAAAGAACACTATGCCCCAGCCCTTAGCTGATAAATCCCACAACCACCATTATCACAACATAACAAACCTATTTCCGCGCCTCCG
>CAYJNA010000163.1:0-3780 GCA_964371225.1 uncultured Desulfovibrionaceae bacterium | reverse complement strand
TCTAATTGTGAAGGAAAATAGATGTTTCCAATAGCAATACCTTTTGAAACACCTTTACCTTGTAATATTATCACATCCATCTCCTTTCTAGAATTTTAAAAATAAGCATATGCATAGCTATACAGCGGCCATTAATGAGCATTCTTACTTATAAATTATTTTCCAAAAATTCTTTAGCCGTAGCGCATACAGCTTCAGCATCTTCACCTTCAGCGGTTATAATAATTTCATCGCCTTTTTTGGCAGCCAAGGCCATGACTGTAAAAAGTTTCTTTCCGTCAGCTTTTTTCTCACCCTTTTGAATAGAAATTTGTGAAGAAAATTTTTGTAATTCTTTTACCAAAAGCCCAGCAGGTCTTGCATGAATTCCTTGTTCATCTTTGATAACATAAGAGAATGATGGCATATTTTATTTCCTTATTATGGTGAGTAAAAAATTATGATGAGCATGTTCAAAAAAACACTATATAATGCCCGTACCACTAATTGGTAAGTATGTAAAGATTTTTGCTAATGTTTTTTTGACTTTCCTTATCATTATTATCTGAAATAAGTATGTTTTTATCAGAAAAGAAAAAGGAGCAAGACGGATAATTGTCTTTGTATTTGAACAAAATTCTGTAGGCTAAAATGCGCCGATGGTAACCTCATGTAATTTCAATTTTCACTGGGGTAACAAAGTTGGCTATTTTTCAGAGTAATAGTGCTAAGTGGGGGAGTGGGGACAAGTACACAAGCGTTACTGGTAGTAATGGTATGCAAATAAGTATATATAATTTTATTTAAATATGTGTTTTTCTATTGTTTCTTGCAATTTTACATGGTGAAGATGTTCACAAATGCAATCTCTTGATGTTAGCAAATGTTTTCGTAAAACATGTTCTGCTTTATCAAAATTCTTCTGTAAAATATGATCTATAATAAGTAAATGATCAGCAACACTTTCATCATACGCTATACCAAAAAGCACAGAGTGAAAGCTCATGGTGCAATATGAGGCTCTTAAATGTTGGCGTGTAATGTAGGCATTATCCATGGCTTGCACTAAAGGATAATGAGGATTTGTTTCATCTGAAACAGCATAGTCGATATCGCCTTTATGCAGCTTCAAAATATTTTCACGAATTTTACAGAAAATAGATTCAGGGAGTGCTTGTGGATTTTGACGTAAAAAGTTCAGCGCAGCGCTTTCCATTAAAATACGAAAGTCAAAAATATCGTTCAGCTCTTTTGTGGTAAAGCTTCGAACGTACACGCCTTTATTGGCTGTGGCCACAAGAAGCTCTTCCGCCACCAATTGTTTTAACACTTCGCGTATGGGGGAACGACTTACTTGTAAATCTTCTGCAAGTACCAGCTCTTGTAGATGTGTTCCATGCTGATACGTACCATTAGCAATACGTAATTTTATGATATTATAGACTTGATCTCGAATGGTAACAATTTTACTCATACACTTTTGACTCCCGTATCTGTAAAAGCACATGTAAGTCAAAATATTATCCAATAATAACAACGACGTCAAGCGATAGAGGTCTTTTTATACTTAAGGTGTTGCAAAAAATACAATATGGTAAAATAAAACTCCCTTGACATTGTATCATGTATACAATAGGCATAGTACATGTATACATAATGCATTAAGGGATGATTGTATGAAAGAAAGTCTTATTAGTAATGTACAACGTTTTTCCTTGGATGATGGCCCAGGAATACGCACCACAGTTTTTTTTAAAGGTTGTAACCTTAGCTGTTTATGGTGCCATAATCCGGAATGTATATCGCCTCTCCCTTCTCTTCACATGGAAAGCGCTTCTTGCACCCACTGTGGACATTGCAGCACTGCATGCCCTGAAAAAGCGCACCAATATATAGATAGTAGTCATTCATTACATCGAGAGCGCTGTACAAGCTGCGGTGCATGTGCCTCCGTTTGCCCATCAAAAGCTCTTAAAATAGTCGGCAAACACTATGAGGCAGAAATTCTTGTTAAAGAAATTTTGAAAGATAAGGTCTATTACAAAAATTCCGGTGGGGGCGTTACTTTTTCCGGTGGGGAACCGGCGCTCTTTTTTAAAGATATTATCCCCATGGCAGAGCTGTGTAAAAAAGCAGGTTTGCATATGGCTTTAGACACCGCAGGCAATGTTCCTTTTGCCAATTATGAAGCCTTATTCCCCTTAATGGATGTTTTTTTATATGATATTAAATGCTTTACAAGCGATTTGCATCATGCATGGACGGGGGTGCATAATTCGCGTATTTTAGAGAATTTACAAAAGCTTGATGCACATAAGGCTTCTTATATCATTCGCGTCCCCATAATTCCTCATTTCAATACAAGCTTACAAGAGCAAGAATATATAGCGAGCTTTTTAGCATCACTTAAAAACATCTCGCTTATTGAACTTTTGCCTTACCATAACTATGGCCTTGGTAAATACGAAAAGTACGGTTTGAAAAATACCTTACCCACAACCACCAGCCCTGATGAAAACCTTATGCAGTCCATACTGCAACTTTATATAAAAAAAGAACTCTCTGCATGCATCCGATAAAAGTAGCAGAAGAGACACAATTAACCGGCTTATTGCCTAAATCGAGGGAGCATTTTTATGATGACAACACCTTTAACACCAAGTAAGCGCGTGCAATACCTTATTGAACATAGGCATGACGCACACGATAGAGCCCAAATTCCCACACGAAGACCACATTACGAAAAATCCTACGCTGAAAATGCCCATGAAGAT
Source organism: uncultured Desulfovibrionaceae bacterium (assembly GCA_964371225.1). Taxonomy (GTDB): domain Bacteria; phylum Desulfobacterota; class Desulfovibrionia; order Desulfovibrionales; family Desulfovibrionaceae; genus CAYJAD01. The sequence goes on along the minus strand of CAYJNA010000163.1, from coordinate 1,027 downwards.
GTAAAGCTTCGTATTGCAAAAGGATTTGCATCATTTTTGGCCAATAAAAAAATCCTTATCTGCGAGCACGATATTCTTGCCGGCTTTGCTTATCGCTACACATATAAGCCTTCTTCCCCTTTTAATGTTCCAGATGATTACGACCCACTTTTTCGCCCACCTGCAGGCATAGACACTTTTGAAGAAGCTGAAGCTGGCATTGTGGCCAATGGTTTTGCAGACGATTCTGAAGACGCAAATTCCATGCGCACCTTTGCTCAATGCGTAAGTAAGTGGTTGTATAAGCATTGGGAGTCTGGCCATATCATTCCCTACTTCGAAAAGCTTATTCAGCAAGGCTATAATGCCTACATTGCTGAAACAGAAAAGGCTTTAGCAACGGCCGATGAAGCGCAAAAAATTGACTTAACAGCCATGCTTATTAGTGAAAAAGCCGCCGTACACTATATCACACGCTATGCGGATATGGCCACGAGCATGAAAGAAAGTGCCACGCAACCTGCGCATAAAGCGCAGTTGGAAAAGATGGAAAAGGCTTTACGCCAAATTGCCGGTGGTAAAGCCACTACCTTCTATGAAGCCGTACAGCTCATTTGGTTAAGCCATGAAATGCTGTATGCGGAAAACTTCCCCGCATCCCTTTCCTTTGGCAGATTAGATCAATATCTCTATCCTTTTTATGTACAAGACATGGCAAAAGGTACACTGACCTATCAAGAAGCCGTAGATATTATTGATGCCTTATGGGTGAAGTTTGGCATTACCCTACATGGCTATCAAAATGTAACCATTGGCGGCCTTGATGCTGAAGGAAAAGATGCTTGCAATGAACTGACCATCATCATGTTGCAAGCTTGCCGTAAAACACTTTTTGACCAACCTTTACTCTGCTTGCGCTACCACAAAAGCATGCCCGAAGATGTGTGGGCGGAGTCCGTGGAGCTTTTAAAAACAGGTATTGGTTTACCGGCTTTTTTCATTGATGATTTTTGTATACCTGCCAAAGAACGCATGGGACACAGCAAAG
>CAYJNA010000162.1:0-3892 GCA_964371225.1 uncultured Desulfovibrionaceae bacterium | reverse complement strand
AGGCTTAGAAGCACTGGCCTCGGTGCATATGAACAAAAAATATGGTAGAGTATAACTTTACTTTTTCTTACCCACAAGGAGAGTTGCTTTTAGATGGCTTTTGTTCTATATGACAGAAAGTTCAATGAGATACTGTGCGTCTTGCGTGCTAGCGTCAAGAAAAAGATATTTTAAGCTATGTTATTGGAGAGCATGATGAAACAAGGTGCTGCGCCTTCTACCCCCCTTGAATCAAAGGCTTCTGCAAAAAGCGAAAGCGCTCTTGAAAGACCACAGCCTTCTGGCTCCTTACTATCCCGCGCTCTTGGTTTGCATGTTATGCTCACCGAATATGCCAAGCTTCCTCCCATCACCGACCCTGTACACTTTGCCCATGAAACGCTTAACACTTTAGATGTTTCTTTGCGCCCTCAAGGGGAAAATCTTGATACCTTAAAAGAAGCAGGGCCGGCCTTGATTTTTGCCAATCATCCTTTTGGCGGCATAGAAGGTGTTATATTGGCAGCCATTTGTGGCTCCTTACGTCCGGATTTTAAATTGCTGGCCAATGTGATGCTTACGCGCATTCCTGAATTGGCACCCATGATTATACCGGTGGATGTGTCTGGCAAGGCACAAAGGGAAAACATCCAATCGGTACGCGCTGCTGTGCGTCATGTGGAAAATGGCGGCGCCTTGGGTATGTTTCCTTCCGGCGTGGTGGCACATTGGGATATGCGCACACGAAAAGTTGTAGAACCTTTATGGCAATCTTTGAGCGGCCGCTTGGTGCGCCAAGCTCAAGTGAAGGCCATACCACTTTTTTTTAAAGGGCAGAACAGTTTTTTATTCCATGCCTTAGGTTGCGTACACCCCATGTTGCGTACTCTTATGCTCCCGCGTGAACTTTGGCGTAGGCGTCATAGTACCATAGAATATGTGGTGGGAAAACCAGTGGATGCTGGTCTTTTAGCCTCCTTTGCCAATGATGCAGCGCGTACAGCACATATGCGGGTGCGCTGTGAGCAGCTTGGAAAGACAGCGGAAGATTTAAGTCAAAAGATATGGCCTGTTCCTGTGGCTCAGCCTTGCCCTGAAGAAACACTGCGCCAAGAAGCACAAAAGTTTTTACAACGCGAAACCTTAGCCAGTGAAGGCCGCTACGCTGTTTTTTCCATGGTGGGTGAAGAGTCTCCTCTTTTGGTTCAAGAAATAGGTCGTTTACGTGAAGAAACCTTTCGTCTGGTGGGAGAAGGTTCGGGGCGTGAGCGTGATACAGACAACTTTGACGCTGCCTATACGCATCTTGTATTGTGGGATGTGGAAAAAGAAAGCCTAGCCGGCGCCTATAGGGTTCGTTGTTTTTTCCCCCACGAAGCAGAGCAAAGCGAAGAAAAATTATACTTAGCTTCCCTTTTTGCCATCAAAAAAGATTTTTATACAACCTGCCAAAGAAGCATGGAGCTAGGACGCGCTTTTGTTAAGCTGGAATATCAGCGTGATTATGTTCCGCTCATGCTTTTATGGAAGGGTATTGGGCGCATGATTGTACGCCATAAATTACGTACTCTTTTTGGCCCATGTAGCATGGGCTTGGGCTATACGGAAGCTTCCGCCTATGTATTGCGACAAACCTTGCAAGAAAACCACTGGGACACACATTTAAGTGCTTTTGCACATGGTAAACGTAGCCCCAGAGATTTTTCCAGCCCCAATGTGCCCAATGTGCAAGGCATGGATTACAAAACGTGTAACCGTGTGGTAAAAGATTTGGAAGGTGGTAAGGGTCTACCAATTTTATTCAAACATTACTTGCAATTGGGCGGGCGTATTGCGGCCTTTCATGAAGACAATGACTTTGGCACCCTTGATGCTCTTTTGGTGGTGGATCTTGCCTACACGCCAGAGAAAGTGCTTTTACGTTATATGAGTGCCGAAGAAGTGGCGCAATTGCGTCAAGGGTATGGGGAAATTCCTCCGCGCACATAAAGCATTTCATAGGTCTTTATGTGCATGCTTGAGGGCTTTTCTCCAGTATGTCAGCCAATTTTCTATGAGCAGCCGGCAAAGCCAAATGACCAATATCTTCTAAACTGGCCCATGCATAGGCTGTGGCTGCTGTTAGTGTTGGTACAGGCGTGATGGCAGGGCTTTGTAGAGAGCATAGTTCTAAAGCAAAGCAGTGTAAGGTAATGCGATAGGTAGTATAACCATGCTTAATGACAGTGTATTTATGCAATACCTGCACGTCAAAGCCTGTTTCTTCTTTAAATTCACGCATAATGGCTTCTTCAGGGCTTTCGCCTTCTTCTATACGTCCGCCAGGAAATTCCCATAAATTGGCCCATGCCCCTTGAGGTAAGCGTTTTTGCACAAATATTTTCTCTTGCCCATGCTCTTTATATTTCAGCACACCTGTTACAACTGCAAGGGGCGTAATGGTTGTGCGTTTGCCAGGCACAGGACGCTCTTGTGTAATGTTAAGCCTATGGCTCTCACATAAGCTTTGCAAAGGGCATTGTTCGCATAAAGGCTTTTTGCGGCAAATAAGGGCGCCCAATTCCATCATGGCTTCATTATGAGCACGTATAGTATTTTTGGGTACAGCCATGGCCAGTTCCAATGCTAAAGCACCAATACGTTTGGCGGCAGGGTCTTGTTTTACAGGGCTATCTATATCAAAAACTCGAGCAATAACTCTTTCTACATTGGCGTCAATGCATGGCAATTCATGGCCAAAGGCAATGCTGGCTATGGCGCCGGCCGTATAAGGGCCAATGCCCGGTAAGGCGCGTATGTCTTCTAAGTTCTCAGGAAAAATACCTGCATGTTTTTCCATAATCATACGCGCAGCTTTATGTATATTCCGCGCGCGAGAATAATATCCAAGCCCTTCCCAAGCGTGTAAAATGGTTTCTTCTTCAGCGTTTGCAACAGCCTCAATGGTGGGAAAACGTTGCATCCAGCGCAAAAAATACGCCACGCCGCGTTCCATTTGGGTTTGCTGTAGCATGACTTCCGCAATCCAGATTTTATAGGGGTCGCTTTGACCACGCCAAGGGAGATCGCGGGCGTTTTGTGTAAACCACGGTAAAAGTTTTCTTACGAAGCGTTGAGAAGGAGAGTCTTTTTTCATAGAATTACACTTTGCTTGATGTTTTCATTTATGCTATTGTCCCGCACGACACTGGTATATATGCCTTAGGGAATAATGCCATAGTAAGTCAATATTTTTTTATATGGGGTGAACATATGGCTGAATATCTCTTAGGAACATTTACACATGATGCTTTCATGGAGGAAGCGCGTAAATTTCATGGCTATCCTGCGCCCGGTATTATCATAGGCGCGTATATGGTGGAAATGGCAAGAAGAGCCTTGCCTGAAGGAACATTGTTTGATGTGATTTGTGAATCGCAACAATGTATTCCCGACGCTGTACAAATTTTAACGGCTTGCACCATTGGTAATTGCTGGTTGCGTATTCATGACTTTGGCCTTTTTGCCATGTCTTTGTATGATAAACATACTGGCAAGGGCGTACGTGTGCATTTGGATATGGAAAAAATAAATGCCTATCCTGAAATTCGCGCATGGTTTTTAAAAGAAAAGCCCAAAGCTGAACAAAATACAGAGCGTTTGCAAGAAGAAATTCGCCAAGCAAAAGACAGTATTCTCACCTTAAAGCCCATACAAATTAAAGCAGAGCTCATGGGACAAAAAGGTAAAAAGCGTGTGGGTGCTTGTCCTAGCTGTCAGGAATGTTATCCTCTTCATACCGGTGAACAATGCCTTTCTTGTCAGGGGAAAAGCCCTTACGAAGCTTAAAAACTACATTTCTAGATAAATAGAATTATATAAATAGTCGACACTGAAAAAGTACTTAACTGTCAGTAAAAATAGAATTTCTAGC
>CAYJNA010000161.1:1973-3905 GCA_964371225.1 uncultured Desulfovibrionaceae bacterium | reverse complement strand
GGGTATTTGGAGTGAGCGTGCCTTTCTTAAAAACGAGTGGAAACACGTTTTTAAGCATCGACTAAATAAGATGGAGTGAATAAAGGGGCATTGCTGAGGTGATGCCCTTTTTTTGCATGCTTTTCCCCTTGCTGCCCCGTGAAAATATTGTTAATATTGCAAGAAAAGTGATGCCCGTGATAAAGCCGTCTTGGCTCATTGTATTGCAAGCAGTGAGGTTGTTATGCCTAGTCATACCACACAGCCATCTTTACCTCTTTCTTTTTCCTCCTTCAAAGGCAGTAAGGTCTGCGTCTTGTGTGCCTTTGTGCTTTTTCTCTGTGTTTTCGTGTGGGCAACACCCTCTTTTGCAAGTAATTACAGGCAAGTGGTAAAAATGCTAGAGCAAAATGCAGCTTCTTCCCACACGCCCCCTGCTGTGAGTCAAAGTGCCCCTCCAAAGGGCGTTGTGATAAAGCCAGTGCAAGGTATTATTGCGCGCACTGCGCAACAAGCCCAAGGTTTGATTCAAGCCAAAACAGCACCGCAACCAACAGTACAAGCCGGAATGCCCAGCAGTACAGTGGCCAGCGCAGCTCCTTTACCGCAAGGGGGGATGTCTGCTCGAGCCGTATCATTCAATGCAAGCACGGGTGCATTGCAAGTAAATTTAATTCCTCAAATATTGCCTAAAGCAGATGCTTCGATAAATGCCTTTGCCGTGGGTTTTCCAGCTACTAGCACATACACAGCGCAAAGTGCCTTTGTGGCAGATACCCTAGATGCAAATTTGCATAGCACAGCCGATGCCTCCGGTGCCGCTTTACAAGGGGCTGCTGAAGTAGCGGCGGTGGCAGGTGTTTCAGCCATGACCATGCAAGCCTCCTTACTTTCTTCCAAAGTCGTGGTACAACGTGCCTTGGAGCATGGTACTTGGTTCCAAACGGGGATGAATACGTCCTCAAGCACTACAGGAAGTGGCACATTGGGCCAAGGTTTTGCCCTGTGGCTTGCCCCCTTGTATGCATGGAATACGGCGCAAGGTTTTCAATCCAACGGTTTTGAAAGTGGTTATGAAAGCAGTTTTGGTGGTGCCATTTTAGGGGCTGATTATACTTTGAATGATACTTTGCGTGTGGGCATAGCAGGGCAAGTGGGGCGTGGGTATACGCATTCTGATGGAGATTTTTCCCCCACGGATACTGCGTTAAATTATTGGGGGCTTTCTCTTTATGGTGGTTATTATGCGCAAGGTTTTGGTTTGGTGACCGATGCCAATTATACGCATATGACCAGCCAAATAGATCAAAATCATATATCCTCTCGGGGGCTTGGGAATACGCAAGCGGATGTAAGTTCTTCGGCGCTATCGGCAGGGCTTACAGCGCAGTATAGCATGCGTTTTGGCAATGTGGAAATAATGCCGCATGTTGGGGTGCGTTATATGGCAAGTACCGTTCATGCTCATGATGTAATTAATAGTGGCAGTACGCTTTTTAGTGTGGATGAAGATACACAGCATGTGTGGTATATTCCTGCTGGGGTGCGTGTAGGTGCGTTTATTGAGTTGGAAAAAGGGTGGTATATTAACCCAAATCTTGATGCTGGTGTTCTTTGGGCCACAGGGGAGTTAGAAAGTCAAACTGTTGCTCATATGTCTGGAGTTCCAACGAATATTTCCTTAGCCATGAAGAATGTGGATTCCTTGGCCTTTCAAGGGGGGCTAGGTTTAGAGTTGGGGAATGCTGACATGCAATTTTCACTACAATATACAGTGTTAGCTTCAGAGCATCAAACAGGGCATATGCTTTTTAGTTCCATGCGTTATGCTTTTTAAGGCTGTTTTGGTATTCATATTGTGATAACGTATACGCGCTGTGTGCTGTGCGTTGTTGCTTTTGCATACTTTCGCAAAATCAATCTTTTTCATGCGTTCTGCGGCAGACTTTTTTT
>CAYJNA010000161.1:0-1873 GCA_964371225.1 uncultured Desulfovibrionaceae bacterium | reverse complement strand
AATCAATCTTTTTCATGCGTCTTGCGGCAGACTTTTTTTTGCTTGCTATGCTGTGTGGGAAGGTAAGGATAAAAAAGAATTATTTTATTTAGATACAATGGTACATTTTTAGAATGAAACCGTTAGATTGCGCCGCAAGTGGGATACAGGGAGGGTATAAAGCCGCCATAAAAAATTTTTGGAAGAGGGGGGCTTGGGGGCAGAGAACCTTTTTTAAAAGGTTTCTCCCCCCAAAAAAAACTAAAAAATAAACAAAAAACTAAAAATTACATATACATGCTCTGCCAATCTTTGGTTACAGCTTGGTAGCCATTTTGGGCAAGAGCTGTGGTCATTTGGCTAACAGAGCGTGTATCGGAGATTTCAAATTGTCCTGTGTCGTTGCCATCTACAGCGCGGCCGCCCACGGCGGTGGAAACGCCAGCGGAGACGCGGGTAACACCTAGGGGGATGACGTGATCACGCATGAAGGCGCTTTCGCGGCTGGAGACGGTGATGCCCACGCGGGGGAGGAAACAGCGAACGGCGGTGATGTATTGTACAAAGTGCCTATCATCGAGGGCGTGAGGTACGTCAAAGTTGCCTTCGTGGGGGCAAATGCGTGGTACGGAAAGGCTTACTTCCACTCCTTGATGCTGTTTTTGAAGCCACCATGCGTGTAGGCCTGTGCAAAAACCGTCATTTTCGAGGCTGTCGAGGCCGAGGAGGGCACCTACATTGACACTATACATGCCGCCTTGAATGGCGCGTGTGGGAGCTTCAAGACGGTAGTTATAGTCACGTTTGGGGCCGGCAGGGTGTAGCCAGTCATAGAGTTCTGGGTTGTAGGTTTCTTGGAAGATGGTCATGCTGTCTACACCGTGTTCTACGAGCATGCGGTATTCTTGGGTAGACATGGAATACACTTCAATGGCCACAGAGGCGAAAAGGGGCTTAATGCGCTGCGCGATGGTGGCAATGTATTCGGGGGAAGAGATTTTTCTGGCTTCGCCGGTGAGAAGAAGGATATGTCCAAGACCGGATGCGGCGATGATGCGCGCTTCGGCTTCGGCTTCTTCTGGGGAAAGATGACGACGAGCTTGGGTGTTTTTGGCATTAAAACCACAGTAGCGACATTGATTGGTACAGTGGTCAGAGAGGTAGAGGGGGGTGAAAAGGTGTACGGCTCGTCCAAAGTGACGTTGCGTCTCGGCTTGAGCGCGCTGTGCCATTTGCTCTAAAAAGGGAGTGGCAACGGGCGTGAGCAAGGTGAGGAAGTCTTCAAGGTTGAGGCGTTCACGCGTAAGAGCTGCTTGCACGCGGGCAGGGGTGGCGGCTGCGGCAATGCGCGCGCGGCGTTCTGCTGGCCACTCAGCAAGGGTGTGGGCAAAGGCTTGTTGCGCAGAGGCGGATAGGGAGGCTGTGTTAGGCATATTTAGCTCCCTAGAAAGCCCGTGAGTGGGGAGGAAGCAATGGCTTCAGCACTATTACTAAGGCTTCCGGCTTCGGCACCGAGGCCAGCGCAGTGGGCTTCACGTCCGGCGCGCACCGCGGCTGCAAAGGCACGAGCCATGGCAATGGGGTCCGCGGCGGAGGCAATGGCAGTGTTTACAAGACAGGCGGCGGCGCCCATCTCCATGGCTTCGCAGGCTTCACTGGGTTTTCCGATGCCGGCGTCTACTATGATGGGGAGGGGAATTTCGTCAATGAGGATGGCTATCATTTCTTTAGTGCGTAGCCCTCTATTGGTGCCAATGGGGGCGCCTAAAGGCATGACGGCGGCGGCACCAGCATCCACAAGGGAGCGTGCCACGTATAAATCAGGATTCATGTAGGGGAGAACTACAAAATCTTCCTTTGCAAGAATTTCTGTGGCCTTAGCTGTTTCGTAGCC
>CAYJNA010000160.1:0-3912 GCA_964371225.1 uncultured Desulfovibrionaceae bacterium | reverse complement strand
CGGCGGTAAGAAGTAGGTAGACCATGAAAATTTCTAAAAATGAAAGCAGACAGCGCCGTAAAGTTCGCATTCGCAAGAAAGTGAATGGCACAACTGAGCGTCCTCGTCTTGTGGTATATCGGTCCAACCTGCACCTCTATGCCCAAATCGTGGATGACACCAAGGGTACCACTCTTGTAGCAACATCTACGCTTAGCCTCAAAAAGGCCGAAGCTGATGCACATTGCAACATGACCGGTGCAGCTTTAGTGGGCAAGGAAATTGCTCGTTTGGCCAAGGAAAAGAATATCAATTCCGTTGTGTTTGACCGCAACGGCTATATCTATCACGGTCGCGTTAAGGCTTTAGCTGACAGCGCACGTGAAGGCGGCTTGGAGTTCTAATATGCAAACTATGGAACAGCAAAACGAAACGGGCGAAATCGAAAAGATCGTAGCCTTAAATCGTGTGGCCAAAGTTGTGAAGGGCGGCCGTCGCTTTAGCTTTAGTGCTCTTGTGGTGGTTGGCGATGGTAAGGGCAGCGTAGGTTTTGGTCTTGGTAAAGCCCAAGAAGTACCTGAAGCCTTACGTAAAGCCTCTGAACGCGCCCGTAAAAACCGCGTGACCATTTCTTTGGTGGACGGTACATTACCTTATGAAATCATGGGTCGTTTCGGCGCAGGCTATGTAATGCTTCGTCCCGCTTCTAAGGGTACTGGTATCATCGCTGGCGGTGCAGTACGCGCCGTTATGGAAGCTGTAGGCGTAACCGACGTGCTTGCAAAAGCCATCGGTACCAACAACCCACACAACGTGCTTCGTGCTACCGTTCAAGGTTTAACTTCCTTACGCAGTGCAGAATATGTTTCTGAACTTCGTGGAAAAACCCTTGAAGCACCAAGAAAGTAGGGGAGTAAGCCATGTCTCAAATTAAGGTAAAACTTATTCGTAGTCGCATTGGTTGTAACCCTAAGCAACGTGCAATTTTGGATGCCCTTGGTCTGAAACGTCGTGAAATGGTAAAAGACCACAACGATACCCCAGCCATCCGTGGCATGATTAACAAAGTTGTACATTTAGTCGCCATTGTCGACTAATAACGACTTAAGGAGTATAAAATGCAATTGCATGAATTGTATCCTTTTCCCGAAGAGCGCAAAACCCGTCGCCGTGTAGGCCGTGGTTCTGGCTCGGGCCTTGGCTGTACTGCAGGTAAGGGTAACAAAGGTCAGAATGCTCGTGCAGGTGGTGGGGTTCGCCCCGGCTTTGAAGGCGGTCAAATGCCTTTACAACGCCGTTTGCCTAAGCACGGTTTTAAAAACTATCCTTTCAAAGTCACCTATGAAGTGATCAACTTAGATCGCCTTGTGGAAGCCTTTGAAGGTAAGAATGATATTAGCCTTGCCGATATCTATGCTCGTGGTCTTGCTGGCTACGGAAAGCCTGTAAAAGTGCTTTCCCGTGGTGAAATTGCCCGCGCAGTTAAGGTAGAAGCTCATAAGTTTAGCTCTGCTGCAGCCGAAAAAATTCGCGCTGCTGGCGGTGAAGCTAACGAAATTGAAACTGCTAAGGCTGAGTAATTTGGATAAGAGCGCGAAGGTATGTCCTTCGCGCTCTTACCTTCCTAGCATTTGTAAACTTGCTATGTAAGTTTACTGTCTGGAAGGCAGAATAAGATACGCATAACAAAAAAGAGATAGCATCAATGGCAAACGGAGCGGTTAATCCCATGGCAGCACAATCTGGCCTTATGAAAAAAATAGGCTGGACTTTTCTGCTTTTATGCTGCTATCGGATAGGTGTGCATGTGCCCATTCCCGGCGTTGACGCTGCGGCACTGCAAAGTTTTTTTGCACAAATGTCCGGTACGCTTTTTGGCCTTTTTGATATGTTTTCCGGTGGCGGGCTTTCTAATACCTCTGTATTTGCCTTAGGTATTATGCCTTATATTTCTGCCTCCATTATCATGCAACTTATGCAGGTTATTAATCCTAGCGTAAAGCGCATGGCAAAGGAAGAAGGTCAAGCCGGTAAACGTAAGATTACGCAGTACACACGGTATTTAACCGTGCTTATTACATTAGTACAAGGTTTCGGTATTGCCGTTGGTCTTGAAAGTATGCGTAGTCCAACCGGTTCCCTTGTGGTTCTAGAACCAGGTTGGGAATTTCGCCTCATAACCATACTTACCTTTACAGCTGGTACAGTACTTATTATGTGGCTTGGTGAAAAGATAACAGAAAAAGGCATTGGTAATGGTATTTCCCTCATTATCTTCTCAGGTATTGTTGTGGGTATTCCCCGTGCTATTATGCAATCTTTTCAACTTATTAGCGCAGGAGATATGTCTATCTTCTTAGCTATAGTAATTTTAGTTGTCATGCTTGCTGTGACAGTGGCCATTGTGTTTGTGGAACGTGCCCAGCGCCGTATTCCCATTCACTATGCCAAGCGTCAAGTGGGTCGCAAAATGTATGGCGGTCAAAATACGCATTTACCTTTGCGTTTGAACACTGCTGGGGTTATTCCCCCCATCTTTGCATCCTCTTTGTTGCTTTTCCCAGCAACCATTGGACAATTTTCAGATCATGAATATGTACAGATGTTTACCAGTATGTTTTCACCTGATACCATCGTTTACAATATTATATTTGTAGCTCTTATATTCTTCTTCTGCTATTTCTATACAGCCATTATTTTTGATCCTAAAGATATGGCCGAAAACCTGAAGAAGGCCGGTGGTTTCATTCCAGGAATTCGTCCCGGTGATAAGACAGAAGAATATATTAATACTGTATTATCTCGCTTAACTTTGAGCGGTGGTGTGTATATTTCTCTGGTATCTGTACTTCCCATGTTGCTTATTGCCAATTTCAACGTGCCTTTCTACTTTGGTGGTACTTCGTTACTCATCTTAGTGGGTGTGGCCATGGACTTCATGAGCCAAATGGAATCACATATGATTTCTAGCCAATATGAAGGCCTTATGAATAAAACTCGGCAAAAGGGCAAAGCCTAATCTTAGGCTGGGATAACATCATGAAGAAATTTCGCGGTGCGTTTATTAAGAACGAACGAGAGATCGGTCTTATGCGTGAAGCCAATAGGCACGTAGCCAACGTGCTTGATATTATCGAAGACATGGTGGCACCTGGTGTGTCCACCATGGACTTTGAAAATGCGGCCAGAGCGTATTGCGCAGAGCGTAAACTTAAACCGGCTTTTTTGGGATACTGCGGTTTTCCCTTTGCCCTGTGCGTCTCAGTTAATGAGGTGGTGGTTCACGGTTTTCCTTCAGCGCGGCTGCTTGAAGAAGGAGACATAGTGAGCGTGGATATGGGTGTTGTTTACGAAGGTTTCGTAGGCGATGCTGCACGCACCTTTGCAGTGGGTAAAGTAAGCGATGAAGCACAAAGATTAATGCAAGTGACCGAAGATGCTTTGTACAAGGGCATTGAAGTGGCAAAGCATGGCGTTGATGTGTATTTCATTGGGGAAACCATACAGAAATTCGTAGAAGATGCTGGTTTTGGGGTTGTTCGTCGTTTTGTGGGCCACGGTGTTGGCGCCAAGATGCACGAAAAACCAGAAGTGCCCAACTTCAGACCCTCCTTTTCGGGTATGCCGTTGCACAATGGCATGGTAATTGCCATCGAACCCATGGTAACGGTGGGTACTTATGAAGTGGACATTTTAGAAGATAATTGGACGGCTGTGACTCGTGATCGCAAACTTGCGGCACATTATGAGCATAGCATTGCTATTACCTCCTCTGGCCCTCAAATTCTGAGTATTTCAGATAGAGGACCGCGTAGGTAATATTTGGTGTTGACATAAAGAGCAAAGACGGATAGAAGCTTCTGTTCCTGCTGATTGTTGCAGGAAGAAGTGTAGTCTGGAGTACTATTATGAAAGTAAGACCTTCCGTGAAGA
>CAYJNA010000159.1:0-4081 GCA_964371225.1 uncultured Desulfovibrionaceae bacterium | reverse complement strand
TAACTAGCTTTGCACTTTGACCTCTGCCAAGTACCATTTACATAAAGAGCAAATGTGCTTTGTGCTATGTAATTTTACATGTGAAAATAATGATGCAAATAACTAAAAACAATAGAATAGTAAGAAAAATTTATGCATATTCCTCGATTGATTATTTCTGCTTTACGCGGTGGTGGTGGCAAAACCTTACTTTCGTTGGGGCTTTGTTCTGCCTTTTTGCAAAAGGGTATGTGTGTAAAGCCTTTTAAAAAAGGGCCGGACTATATTGATGCAAGATGGTTGCAATTGGCTGCACAAGCGCCTTGCACCAATTTGGATCCATTTTTTCTTGATGCAACATCATTACAAGCTCTTTTTGTCCATGCTTGGCAACACGATACGTATGCTGTGAGCATTGTGGAAGGCAATCGCGGGCTTTTTGATGGGCAAGATGTACATGGTTCTTGTTCCACAGCAGAGCTAGCGCGAGTTCTGCGTGCGCCGGTTATTTTGGCCTTGGATGTAACCAAGATGACGCGTACCTCCGCTGCTCTTTTGCAAGGCATGGCACACTTTGAAAAAGATGTACATATAGGCGGCGTGGTGCTTAATCAAGTGGGCTCTTCGCGCCATGAAAGCATAGTGCGCGCTTGCATAGAAGAATATACAGACATTCCTGTACTTGGAGCCATACCGCGCTTGAAGGAAAATCCCTTGCCTGAAAGACATATGGGTTTATGTCAGGAAGATGCTGCTGCAGTACACAGTATTTTGGAAAATCTAGGGCAAATTATTACAGAACATTGCGATATTTCGGCCATAAGCCACTTGGCGCAAAATGTTTCAGCCTTGGAAAGCATGACGGAATTTTGGCCTGAGCCTCAAGTGGAAATACATACGAAAACATCTGTGCGTATAGGCTATATTTATGATGCGGCCTTTTGGTTTTATTATGCAGAAAATTTGGAAGCCTTGCGGCGTGCCGGCGCAGAATTAGTGCCTCTCTCCTTGCTGGATTCCAAAGCATGGCCACAAGATTTACAGGCTTTATACCTTGGTGGCGGTTACCCTGAAGAGCATTTGCCACAGTTAGTGGCTTCACCGCATTTGAATACCATTAAAGCCTATTCCAACGCCGGTATGCCCATATATGCTGAATGTGGCGGTTTTATGATTTTAGCGCAAAGCATCCTACGTCAAGGTCAAACCTATGCCATGGCAGGGGTTTTTCCTGTCATAAGTGAATTTCATTCACGCCCCCAAGGGCTTGGCTATGTGCAGGCACAGGTGCAAAGGGAAAATCCTTATCACCCTGTGGGGCAAAGTTTACGCGGTCACGAGTTTCATTATTCAAAATGCCTCTATGCTCATGAGGGTGTCAAACAAGGAAAGCAGACTTTATGTTTATCCTTGGAAAAGGGCGTTGGTATGGGAAAAGCCTCAACGGAATTACCGGCCATGGATGGCCTTTTAGTGCATCAAACTTTTGCCTCCTACACACATATTTATGCTCCTGCTTGTCCTTGGTGGGCAAAAAATTTGGTACATTGCGCCGCACAATTTAACCCTGTGACAGTATAATTCATGTCAAATGCTTCCATTGTACAACAGCATGCAACCTTATGGCAGGCGTATACGCAAGAAATAGTGGCGTGGCAGGGAATTAGCCCCGCAAAGAGCTGCGCCCCTACGGTAAATCTTATGCCGCAGGAAGATGTGTTGCGCCATGTACAGCGAACACTAAGTAATGGTAAACGTCAACAAGCGGATATCTATATTTTACTGGGGTGCCATGCGCATGTGTATGATGTGTTTTTAGCCCAAGTGCAGATGAGTGATCCCTCTGCACACATTTGTATTTTAGAAAGTCAGCCAGAGCGCGCCAGAAATTTTTTATCGCAATACGCCCCCTTGCCCAATCAGGTTCATGTACTGGTGGATACCTCCCCATGGGCATTATGTATGCTCACCAAGGGCTTGGGATTGGATGCGTCTTCCTGTGCTTTATTTTTTACCGAACCTCCCAAAGCCCGATGCGCAGTGTTGGAAAAATGGCGTAAACTTTTTTTAGGGGCACAGCAGGAGCACGTACCGGCATCACAAGCTGTACTTCCTAAGCTTACAGTGGGTGCTATTATGCATCCCGATGAGCTGTACCTTGAGGAATTTTTCGCACAAATTCCTTCATGGGTGCATGAAGTGGTGGTAGTGTGGGACACTGCCACAGGGGCAGCACATCCCGAGCATGCTTGTGCTGTTCCTGTACGGCACTATACGCGCCCTTTGGCAGCGGATTTTGCAACACAGCGCAATGCGCTTTTGGCACAATGTCATGGGGATTGGCTGTTGTACTTGGATGCCGACGAGAGGTTTTCAGCTGATACATGGCACGATTTACCGTCTCATATGCAAGAGTCCTTTTCAGGGGGAGTGCTTTTTCCTCGTCATACCTTTGAGGGAGATGAAGCCCATGTGCGTACAGGGTATGGGCTTTGGCCTGATGTGCAATTGCGTCTTTTCCCCTTGGGGGGAGAGGTACATTTTGTGGGCACCGTGCATGAAAGGGTGCAAGGGCTCAAGGGAGCACCTGTACTGGCTCTAGCACAGCCTCTTTTGCATTACAGTCATGTACATAAAAATGCAGCGCAACTGCAAGCACGTTTAGATGTTTTTAGCGCGGCAGGGCAGGTGCAGCATACTTTAAGTGATGCTTACCCACGCCTACCCAACAGTTTTTTTAGCCAAATACAAAAAAGTCTAGGAAGGGACACTGTCCTGCGCTTGCCTGTATAAACAAAAAAAACTATGATGCCGCACGCAATTATAATGGAGTTTACACAATAATGAAAATAATTTGTCCTCTTTGCTTATTTACACGTCAGGTGCCGGAAGAAAAAATTCCAGCCACATCGGTCATGGCCACCTGCCCGCAATGTCAGCATCGCTTTAAAATAGAACGTCCCATGGGAGACATGGCGCAAACATCGCAAGTACAAACACCTCCTCAAGCGCAAACATCGCAAGCGCAAGACATCTCTGCACAGCCCATTCCAAAGTATGTGCCCAACCCTGAAGCGTTTGACACTTTAAAGGAAAAAGAAAAGCAAAAAGCAGCTGCCGCCTATGAAAAGCAAGAAGAGCAAAGTGCCCAAGAGCAAGAAGATGCTTTCTTTGCCGATTTTGCCATAGAAAATCCTTGGGAGCATGCTGAGCAGATAGGATATTTTTCCGCTTTTTATCAAACAGTTATGCGTGTACTATTTGCAGCACCACGCTTTTTTGCCGGCCTTATTCCTACAGAAACATATTACCGTGCCATAATTTTTTACTGCATTGTATGCATATTACAAATAACCTTTGAACGTTTTTGGGGTGGTGTGTTAGGGCAAACCTTGGCACCCATGGCAGAAGGTGATGCTCAATTACAAATGGTTATCAGTATGCTAGACCCTAAAAGCTCCTATGTCTTAGCTTTACTTTTAGGTACAGCCTTAAATCTTGCCGAACTATTTTTTAGTGCAGCTTTTTTCTATGTGCTCTTCCGCTTTGTCGCACCGCAACGTGCAGATTTCAACGTCTTATTACAAGTCGTTGCTTATAGTTCTGCACCCGTTCTTTTATGTGTGGTACCGGCCTTGGGCTCTGTGGTAGGTTTTGTTTGGGCCATTGCTTGTACTGCCGTGGGGTGCCGTTATGCCATGCGCACTTCTTGGGGGCAAACGCTCTTGTGCGTATTCCCGCTATATATGTTAGGTTTGGGGCTAGCAGTGCAATTCTTATTTAGAGTTTAATTCTTTACAAATAGATATAAGCGTTTTATTGTTTAATAAAACTTTCTTACGTTTTAAACTATAAAGGGGGAAATTATGCGAAGTTTATTTTCTGCCTTTCGTAACTTTTGGGAAGAAAGACGCAAAGAAAGACTTTATGCCAACATGGTTACCCCTGAACGCATAGCCAATGAAGCGCAAAAACTTCTTCATTTGGTGGAACTTTCTTTGTGTAACGGACATTTGTCGGGGCCTGAGGCACACCATTTGCAATCCTTACAAGATGAGATGGGAAAACTCATTCTTTTGACAGAGAAAGAAGAGTTTCGGCG
>CAYJNA010000158.1:0-4082 GCA_964371225.1 uncultured Desulfovibrionaceae bacterium | reverse complement strand
CCAAAGCTGATGTTATCGAAAAAGCTGAAAGCCGTGATCTTTTCCGGCAAGCAATGGATAATATTGGCGTAAAAATGCCAGCTTCCGGCATTGCTTATAATATGGATGATGTGCGCAAATTAGGCGCAACCCTTCCTTTCCCGCTGATTATTCGCCCTGCCTTTACCCTTGGTGGTACAGGCGGTGGTATTGCCTATAATATGGAAGACCTAGAACACATTGCCGGCGGTGGTCTTGCCGCAAGTCCTGTGTCTGAGGTTATGATTGAGCAATCCGTCATTGGATGGAAAGAGCTTGAAATGGAAGTTATGCGCGACAAAAACGATAACTGCGTTATTGTTTGCGGTATCGAAAACATCGACCCCATGGGTGTACATACAGGCGACTCCATCACAGTGGCCCCAGTACAAACCCTTTCTGATGTGGAATACCAAACCATGCGTCAAGTATCCATTGATATTATGCGCGAAATTGGCGTTGAAACTGGCGGCTCCAATGTGCAATTTGCACAAAACCCTGCCGACGGTGAGCTGGTGGTCATTGAAATGAACCCTCGCGTCTCTCGCTCCTCAGCGCTTGCTTCCAAAGCTACAGGCTTTCCCATTGCGAAAATTGCCGCTAAGTTAGCCATTGGTTACACTTTGGACGAATTGCGCAATGACATTACCCGCGAAACTGCCGCTAGCTTTGAGCCTTCCATTGACTATGTGGTTACCAAGATTCCCCGTTTTACCTTTGAGAAATTCCCGGGCGCCAAAGACGAACTCACCACAGCCATGAAGAGCGTGGGTGAGGCCATGAGCATTGGACGTACCTTTAAAGAATCTTTACAAAAAGGTATGCGTTCCATGGAGCTGGGCTACACAGGCTTAGGTTTTGGTTTCCGTAACGCTTTGAAAGATAAAGAAATGGTCATTGCTTCCTTACGCAATCCCAATTCTCGTCGTATCTTAGCTTTGCGCGAAGCTGTACGCCTTGGTATGACCGATGCTGAAATTTTTGAAGTATCCTACTTCGACCCTTGGTGGGTGCGTCAAATCCGTGATATTGTTAAAATGGAAGACCGCCTCTTAAACTTTGGTCTTGCCAATGACATGACCCCCAAAAATCCTGAGCTTGCTGAGGTACTTCGCGAAGCTAAAGAATACGGATTCTCTGACCGTCAGCTTGCCGAAATGTGGAAGCGCCCAGAAGAAGACATTCGCCGCGTACGCAAAGAGCTTGATATTTTGCCCACCTACTACCTTGTAGATACGTGTGCTGCAGAATTTGAAGCCTATACCCCTTACTTCTACTCCACCTATGAAGGTGGTCAGGAAGCCAGCACCGATGATCGCAAAAAAGTTATCATTCTTGGTGGTGGGCCTAACCGCATTGGCCAAGGTATTGAATTTGACTATTGCTGTTGTCACGCATCTTTTGCTTTAAAAGATGCCGGCGTTATGGCTATTATGATCAACTCCAATCCTGAAACTGTTTCCACAGACTATGACACATCTGACCGCCTCTACTTTGAGCCGCTTACCTTTGAAGATGTGATGCACATTGTGGAAAAAGAAAAACCTCATGGCGTTATTGTACAATTTGGCGGTCAAACACCGCTCAATCTTGCGGTACCGCTCATGCGCGCCGGTGTACCCATTTTGGGAACCTCTCCCGATGCCATTGACCGTGCCGAAGACAGAGAACGCTTCCAAGCTCTCATTGAAAAGCTTCATTTGAAACAGCCTCCCAATGGCACAGCCAAAAA
The DNA here is from genome assembly GCA_964371225.1 of uncultured Desulfovibrionaceae bacterium. Classification (GTDB taxonomy): domain Bacteria; phylum Desulfobacterota; class Desulfovibrionia; order Desulfovibrionales; family Desulfovibrionaceae; genus CAYJAD01. Next base: position 2,332 of record CAYJNA010000158.1, on the reverse strand, counting down.
CTTAAAAGAAGCTCTTAAGGCTGCTGAAGATATTGAATATCCTGTGGTTGTACGTCCTTCTTATGTGCTTGGTGGTCGCGCCATGGCCATTGTTTATGATGATGAAGAATTAACAGAATACTTCAAGCATCACGTACCTGAAGATTTGGAACACCCCATCCTCATTGATAAATTCCTCAATCATGCCATTGAGGTAGATGTGGACGTTCTTTCTGACGGCAATGAAGTGTACGTAGCTGGCATCATGGAACATATTGAAGAAGCTGGCATTCACTCCGGCGACTCTGCCTGCGTGCTGCCTTCTTTCTCATTGTCTTACGACCATGTAGCAGACATTGCATTGCAAGCTGAAGCCCTTGCACATGAACTGCGCGTCGTTGGTCTTATGAATATCCAATTTGCCATTAAAGATGATACCATCTACATTCTTGAAGTGAACCCACGCGCTTCGCGTACGGCTCCTTTTGTGGCCAAAGCCACCGGCGTGCCCCTTCCTTATCTTGCCACGCAAGTTATGTTAGGAAAAACCCTTGAAGAATTAGACCCATGGAGCATGCGCCGCGGCGGTTTCTACTGCGTAAAAGAAGCCGTATTCCCCTTCAATAAATTCCCCGGCGTTGACGTTATCTTAGGGCCTGAAATGCGCTCCACAGGTGAAGTTATGGGCATGGGTCCCACCTTTGAAGAAGCCTTCTTGAAAAGCCAATTGGCTGCAGGACAACGCTTGCCCCAAGGCGGGAAAATCTTCCTCTCGGTTAACGACCGCGATAAAGAACTCTTACCCTCCATTGCGCAAAAATACGCAACTCTTGGTTTTGAATTGGTAGCCACTTCCGGCACAGCAAAGCTTCTGCGCGAGCATGGCCTCAAAGTAGAAACTGTGCTTAAGGTATATGAAGGACGTCCTAACATTGTGGATATGCTCAAAAGTCATGACATTGCCATGGTAGTCAACACTGCCTCCGGTAAGCTTACTGCTCAAGACTCCAAAGCCATTCGCCAAGCGGCGCTCAGCTACGGCATTCCTTACTGCACCACCCTTGCCGGTGCCAAAGCCACAGCTCGTGCCATTGGTGCGCACCGCAATGACATACATGTAGAAAGTCTACAAGAATATTATGCGCGCGAAAATGTGCAATAAAAAGAAGAGATTAGTATGAAAGCAACCCTTGTATTAGAAGACGGTTTTACCCTCGTTGGCAAATCCTTTACCGGCCCCATTGAAGGCGGCGGCGAAGTGATTTTCAATACCGGCATGACAGGCTATCAAGAACTGCTCACTGACCCTTCTTATTGCGGTCAAATGGTGTGCATGACCTATCCTCTCATCGGTAACTACGGTATCAATGCAGAAGATATGGAATCTCACAAAGTGCAAGTATCTGCACTTTTAGTAAAAGAAGCCTGCAAAGAGCCCTCTAACTGGCGCTCTATCATGACATTGGCAGACTTCCTCATGAAGTATAATATCCCCGGTGTGGAAGGGCTCGACACGCGCGCCCTCACCCGTCATATTCGTATCAATGGCGCCATGCGCGGCGTTATCTCCACTTCTTGTCATGATGTGGAAGAACTCAAAGCCCGTGCCAACGCACTTCCCACCATGGAAGGCCAAAACCTTGTGGACTATGTAGCCCCCAAGGTGCCCTACACATGGACAGGCACAGGCACACAAGATGTAACCTTAAATGCCGACGGTACCCACCATTGGAAAGGCAATGGCCCACGCCTTGCCGTGTACGATTATGGTATGAAATGGAACATTATCCGCCTCTTGGAGGCACAAGGCTTTGACATGCTCATGGTGCCCCCCAAGTTCACCGCAGAGCAAGTAAAAGCCAGCGGCGCCGAAGCAGTGTTCCTCTCCAACGGCCCCGGCGACCCAGCCACTTTAAAGGAAGAGATTGCCATCGTACGCGAACTCATCAAAACCTTCCCCGTGGCAGGCATTTGCTTAGGGCACCAGCTTCTTGGGCATGCCCTTGGTGGTACCACCACCAAATTGAAGCACGGACACCACGGCTGCAACCACCCTGTGAAAAACCTTGAAACAGGACGCATTGAAATCTCCTCACAAAACCACGGTTTCTGTGTAGATTTAGCTTCTGTGCCCGATGTGGAAATGACGCATATCAACCTTAATGACAATACTTTAGAAGGTTTTGCCCACAAGACATTGCCCATTTTCTCTGTACAGCATCACCCCGAAGTGGCTCCCGGCCCCTTCGATAGCCAATACCTTTTTGAACGCTTCAGAAATATGATTGGGAAGCATTTAGGGAAGTAGATAGAGTTTTGTGTGGAGATTTCTGGGGGGAGGAAGCTTTTTGTA
>CAYJNA010000157.1:0-4098 GCA_964371225.1 uncultured Desulfovibrionaceae bacterium | reverse complement strand
TCAAGGCTTTGGCCTTGCGCAAGAAGAGCGCAAATTTTGCCATCTTTAACGGCAACGCTGCCTTTTACGGTTTCGCGAGCTGTGGCAATATGAACGTTGGTAATGAGCAAATCCGCTATCATGAGTGTCTCTTATGGTGAAAAGTGTTTTATATGTTTTTCCTCAAAAAAAACTCCACTCATGGAAAGTACCTATGGGGTTTTTTGAGGGGTGGAATCTGGTGCAGGGGACTTTTTTCTAAAAAACTCCCTGCACCAGAAAAGTAAGATCTAACAATGTCAGTGTTTAGTGCTTACAACCGTGGCCTTCAGCTTCGGCGGCAACGCTCCATACGCTATCATTCACCACAAGCACTTCTTTATTTACAACGCTAAGCACTGCTTCAAGAATTTTTTCATAGCCTGTGCAACGGCAAAGGTTACCGTACAAAGCTTGACGAATTTCTGCTTCGGTGGGGTTTGGGTTTTCATCTAAGAGGGCTTTGGCTGCCATAATCATACCGGGAGTACAAAAACCGCACTGGATGGCACCCTTGGCAATGAAAGCCGTTTGTAAGGGATGGAGTTCTGTCATGGTGGAAGGGCCTTGGGCAAGGCCTTCAATGGTTTCCACAGAATGCCCGTCAATTTCTGCTGCCATAATAAGGCAAGAAGTTACGGCTTTCCCGTCATAAATAACAGTACACGTGCCACATTCACCTTCAGCACAAGAACACTTGGTGCCTGTGAGGCTCAAACCCTCGCGCAAAAGTTGCATAAGCGTCCAATGGGCAGGGGTGGTGGTGGTGACGGATTTTCCGTTAAGGGTAAAGGTAATAGTCTTTTCCATGGGGCATTCCTATAAAGTTTTAACCAAGGCTTCCAAGGCATCACGCATGAGGAAGTAGGCGGTTTTTCTGCGATATTCCTTGCTGCCGCGCCAGTCGCTGATGGGGCGAACTCCGGCCTCACAGGCTGTGGCAATGGCGTCAAGGTCAAGGTCAGCAGGTTTTTTGCCATTCATAAGGGCTTCTGCATCGGCAATGCGTATGATGGTGGGAGCCACAGCGCCAAAAGCTACTTTTGCTCCTGCCACAAGGCCGCTTTGTACCTCAAAGGCAAAAGCCATGTTTACCACGGCAATGTCAGCATTTTTTCTGGGGCCCAGCTTGGCAAAGCATTGTTCTTGCTTTTTTAGCGGGATGGTAATGCTGATGAGTAATTCTGCTGCTTCGCGCACACAAGCACCGGGGCCGGTGAAAAAGTCGGCTACGGGCACTTGGCGGGTACCATTCACACTTTGTAAAGTGAACGTGGCGTCCAAGGCCATGAGTGCGCATACAGAGTCTGCCACAGGGGAGGCATTACAAACATTACCGCCCACTGTGCCGCGGTTACGAATAAGCGCAGAGCCCACTTGTAAACAAGCATGTGCCAATGCAGGGCAATGTTCTTGAACCAAAGCGTTTTTGGCCACTTCGGCATGGGTGGTTAAAGCACCAATGCATAAAGAGCCGTCTTTTTGGGTAATGCCACGTAGGGCATCAAGTTTATTAATGCTTACCATGGCTTCATAGGTCACAATGCCTTTGTTATGACGCATAACCACGTCAGTACCGCCGGCAAGCACGGTGGCTTTACTGCCTAGCTCTTGTAAAAGCTGGCAGGCTTCTTCTACAGTATGTGGTGTATAAAATTCTAAAGAATGCATACCAAACTCCCTTATGCAAGAACTTTGAGGGCTTTAAGGATTTTTTCCGGTGAGCAAGGAAGCTCACGAATGCGCACACCCACAGCATTGTCAATGGCGTCAGCCACTGCAGCGGCAATGGGGTTGGTAACGCCTTCACCAATGGCCTTGGCTCCAAAGGGGCCAGAAGGCTCATAAATATTGGCAAGGAATTTTTCCACATGCGGCATATCTTGCATGGTAAGCATTTTATAGTCAGCAAAATTGGCATTGAGTAAATGCCCGTTTTCTGGGTCAATGAGGGCATCTTCCATGAGAGCAAAACCAAGACCCATATGCATACCGCCATCCATTTGGCCTTCTACGTTAAGAAGGTTAATGGGGGTACCGGTATCCACACCACTGATGGCGCGTATGATGTCCACCTTACCTGTGTGCGTGTCCACATCTGCCTCAATGAAAATAACCACAAAGTGCGGCGGGCAGCAGTTAGGACGTACAGAAGCTTCTGCCGTGGCAGAACCCCAGCCACTGCAGTGGGCATTGGTCACAAGCTTAGCAATGGAAACACAACGGCTAGGATCATTGTGGAAGTAGGCTTGATCATTTCTTAATTCAATGTCTTCTGTACCACAAGAAAGGAAACGCGCTGCCCATTCTAAGAGCTTTACACGTAATTTTTTGGCCGCCGCATGCACCGCCTGACCGGAGCCATACAAACCACGGCTGGCGTGGGTGGGGCCGTCAAAGGGGGTAGTGTCCGTATCGCCAAGGTTTACAATAACTTGGTCAAAACTTAGGCCAAGGGTTTCGGCAATGATGGCGCGGTGTGCCGTAAGAACACCGGTGCCAAGGTCGGCGCAGGAGTTCATAAGCTGCGCAGTGCCGTCTTCGTTCATTTTAAGGAAGCAGGCGCTATGGTCAATGATATAGCGATTGGGCTTTTCAGAACCGCAACCAGAGGTGTGAAAGCCGCGGGCAAAGCCAATGCCACGTTTGATCCAAGGCTTGTCAGGGTAAGGAGTACGATTTTTTTCTTCTCGCTTTTCCCAGCCAATTTTGGCAGCGCCCACTTCCAAGAGTTCCGGTGTGCCGCAGCTTTGAATACGCGCACGCACATCGGGGCCTTGACCGTAAAAAACATCACCTACGCCAAGATTATTTTTTAGGCGCAGAGCAATGGGATCCATTTGGAGTTCTTTGGCAGCTTCATTCATGAAGCTTTCCACAGCCCAGTTGGCTTGTGGGTTACCGGCACCGCGCATGGCAGACATGGGCGGGGTATTGGTATAAATGGAACGCCCTGTCATGCGCAAGCTTTCGGACTTATACATGGACATGGAAAAGCCGCAAGAAAGGGAAAGCTTGGAGCTACCGGAAAAGGCATAGCCGCCGGTATCGTCGGTAACGTCCACATGGAAAGCCTTCATGGTGCCATCTTTAAGGAAGCCCACGCGCAATTTTAAAATCATGGGGTGGCGACCGCAGCTCATGAAGATTTCTTCACGGCTCTTTTCGCAACGCACAGGGCGATTGGTACGCATGGTAAGTAAGGCTGCAATGTTTTCAATGAAGCCAGTGTGAATGTGCGCACCAAAAGCACCGCCAAGATACATTCTATGGCAGTTAATGCGGCTTACAGGTACGCCCAAGGAGTGGGATACGTTCATACGCATGGCGTGAATACCTTGCGATGTGGCCCACATATCAATGCGCCCATCGGGCTTTTGCCTTGCCACAACGCAGGTGCGCTCTAGCATGGCAGGGTTGGGGCGTGAGGTTCTGTAAGTGCGCTCGATGATGGTGTCAGACTCGGCAAAGCATTTGTCTGTATCACCAATGCTAACGTCCTTCGTTTCAAGAATATTGCCGCCTTTAAAATCTACCACAGCATCGCCACGGCGTGCTTCGTGGTGAATTTGCGGTGCTCCTTCGGCCAAAGCTTGCTCAGGCGTCACAGCACAAGGCAGTATTTCGTATTCTACCTTAATTTTTTTCAAGGCAGCGAGGGCTATTTCTTCGGTCTCTGCTGCCACAGCCGCTATACGGTCACCCACGTGGCGAGCATGATTTTCTAAAATATAGCTGTCATAGTACATGATTTCTGGCACGTGCAGAAATTGGTGCATGCTTAAAATCTTGGGGCAGTCATCATGTGTGATAACGTCCACAACACCTTCCATGGCTAGGGCTTCAGATACATCTATGCTTTTTACCAAGGCGTGCGCATGGGGGCTTCTGAGCACTTTACAATGTAACATATCAGGGAAGGTAATGTCCCCTGTGTATTTCATTTGCCCTGTGGCTTTTTCATACGCGTCATTACGGCACTGGTTTTTACTTACAATGAAGGTTTCAGGTGCATATGTTGTCATAAAAAATCCTTTATTATGCCTTTTTAGCTTTGAGCGCTTTTAAAATGTCACCCTT
>CAYJNA010000156.1:0-4113 GCA_964371225.1 uncultured Desulfovibrionaceae bacterium | reverse complement strand
GGAGTGAGCGTGCCTTTTTAAAAACGAGTGGAAACACGTTTTTAAGCATCAACTACATAAGAGCTTTATTTTACAAAGCCCTTTCCTCAGTGCATTGTCTAAGGAAAGGGCTTTTTAGTGCGTAGTAAAGTATATGAACAAAGTGTTGACTCTTTGACTGCCGATTATTTCACCGCTTGTTCAAGGTATAAAGCCAGTACGGCAATGGCTCTGTCACAAAGGGTAAATACAGGAATGCCGGCATCCTTAATGGCCTTGCGTAAAGAGTCAAATTGCCCTGCGCCGTCCATGACAACGATAAGTGGCTTTTCTGTTTTTTGCGAAAGTGCCACAATACGATGATACACCGACCCTTCTTGGGTAAAGTCAAAGAGTTGCGAATGCTGAGGGTCTACCGTTAAAAGCAAGGGCGCATGCGGTACAATGCTTAATATAACCACATCAATATGAGGGTCTTGCAAAGCCAGCTCTGCCATGGCGGCATGCACTTCGTCATTGGCAGAAGGGTTAATGTCAAAGGGATTGGCTATATGCACTAAGGCAGAAAGTTTTTTAGCCTCTAAAATGGCTTGCATTTGTGCTTTGGTATGTTCTGAAAAGCTTCCAAGGGTGATGGAGTACTCATCACTTTGAATGGAATCTGCCATGCCCACAGCTTCAAAACCTGCGGCACTGATGGCAGCAATACGTTTTCCTCCAATTTTCTTACAGGCAAGCGATTCCGTAAGAAGTACTAAATCTTGAAACTCAGTGAAGGTTCTGGCTACAATGCCTCCGGCTTGGGTAATGGCGGACTCACATACCATATAGTCCCCAGCCAAAGAAGCTGTATGACCACTGGTGGCGTCCTTGCCTTCAGGGGTGCGTCCTGCCTTATAAAAAACCACATGTTTTCCTGCAGCCACAGCTCTTTTAACTGACGCAGCAAAGGCTAGTCCGTCTAGCTCCTTGAAGCCTTCGGCATAAATGGCAATGGTGGTTACTTTATCTGAGGTTTCAAAGTAGTGCATCATATCCCCTAGGGTTAAATCCGTTTGGTTACCCATGGAGATAAGATAGGCCGGATTCATTTCTGGCACTTGGTTAAAGCGATTAAGTAAAAAAGCACCGCTTTGACTTATCAAGGCCAAGGAGCGTGGTGCAACATCCTTATAGGGAGCTAAAGAAAGCATTTTTTCTGTGGGGATGAACCATGTATCGTAATTTCCATGACGCGAAATGACACCCATGCAATTGGCACCCAAAAAGACAGGGGAGTCTGGCGTGGTATGGGCTTGCTGTATTTTCTCTATCATGTCTTGCGCCATGGCTTTACTGTCTTCCGTCTCACCAATGCCACCAGGCACCAAGAGCACACTATGCGCTTTTTTATGGGCAATAATAGTGTCTACCAATGCCGGTACGTGTTTGGCGTCAATGGCTACCACCAGTAAATCCATGGGCAGGGGAAGGTCTTTACAATGCCCCACGCAAGTGATGCCGGAGGCATCCTCAAGTGTAGTGGCACCTTGTTTTATAAGATATATGTGTTCTTTGGGGTATCCGGCTTCTAAAATATTTTCTAAAATTATTCTGCCAAAATTACGGCGTGTGGACGAAACACCTATGATACCAATGGTTTTTGGGTGCAATAATTTATCAATTTGTTGTAAGGGTCTCGCTGGTGCCAAGGGCATTTGCGGTGAAAATTTGCACAGACCGTCCAAGGGAACCATAAGAAAGTCAGTGAAGGCGAAGGGGTTTACTTCAAATTCATCAATGATGAAGGGCGCGTCTTGATTAAGAGGAGAAAAATAATTGCCTATTTGGATAACGGCTTGAAAACATTCTATGAGCTGCTCATCGGTCACAATACATTGTTGCCCGCGGGTAAGGCCGGCTAATTTTTGATAGGAAATGGTTTTTTTGTAAATTTCAAAAAAAGCTTCTCCATCTAATGTTGCTGTGGGGGCGGCGACAATGGCCTGCCCTTTTCTGAAACGTTCGGCATACAATTCCGTGTCCGTGCCGCCAAGGCCGGCAGAGATAACCATGCCAAATTCACTGGTACGGCGTAAACCCACAAAAAGCTCATTGCCAAAACTTGATGAGTCCGGCGGCATAAACTGCACTTGCAAAACGCCGCGAATATCGTCTTTTATGGCATTTTTTAAGGATTCACCGCTGAGGTTCTTATAGCATTCCGGTGCATGCTCAGGTGTTCTTTCAATGATTTCCTTATATTTTTCCGGCACTTCCACATGCATACGGCGTAGGGCAGAGAGGATTTTATCCGGACTTTTTTCCACAATGCGTACGCCGCCCACTTCTGTTTTATGGACAATGGTGGGTGAAACAATTTTTAAGACTGTTTTTTCTCCGGGGAGAGTCATAAGTCCTTGAGGTTGTGCTTTTACATTTTTAGGCAAGAAAAGCCATTGAGGAGGTGTTTCTGCTCCAATGATGGCTAATAATTCGTATACCTCGTGCTCAAACAAGCAGTGGCGCCCGTCGTTTTGGGCATTTTCAAATATTTTTGCGATATTGTCATAATTAATGGATGATAGCATACTAAGCCTTTAGTGTAGAATGATTATGAAAAAAAAGCTGCAGCCATGTGAGAATATATGTATAGCATAGGCCAAAGGCGGAAGATTTCCAAGAAAAAATGGGCAAAAAAGCTCAGAGGAAATGGCTAGACTTTTATATGCGAAAGCGCAATACTTCCCAAGAAAAACAGTGACGCTGTTTTCTAAGGTAATATTATGGAATATTTAACTATTATAGCTTTTTCTCTGGTGCTTTTGGTGACGATGCTTTGTGATGCACATCTGCTCTACGCCTTAAGTGCTGGCTACGCTCTCTTTTTTAGCTATGGCCTTATGAAAGGATACACCGCTAGACAGCTTTTCAAGCATTCATGGGATGGCGCTAAAAATGTGGGGAGTTTACTTTTTCTTTTTGCGCTCATTGGCCTACTTACAGGCACATGGCGTGCCTCCGGCACCATTGCCTATCTTGTGGTGCAAAGCGCTTCCATGCTTATGCCTTCTCTCTTTATCTTGAGTTCCTTTGTACTTTGCGCCGCCATATCCATGCTCACAGGCACGGCTTTTGGCACTTCGGCTACCATGGGAGTTATTTGCATGACCGTGGGTAATGTGCTGGGCTTAGACCCTGCCTATCTTGGCGGGGCCATTTTATCGGGGAGTTATTTTGGTGATAGAATGTCGCCCATGTCTTCCAGTGCGCATTTAACTGCAAAAATCACAGGCACAGATATTTTTATGAATATTAAAAATATGTTTCGTTCAGCTCTTTTTCCTTTGCTTTTAACATGCCTTTTCTATCTCTTTTTGGGCAGTGAACATTCCGGTGATGCAATTCCTGAGCACACTTTTCAACTTTTACAACATTCTTTTGTGCTTTCTTGGCCGGCCGTCATTCCGGCGCTGTTAATGATTGTGCTGGCTTGTGCTAAGGTGCATGCGAAATATAGTATGCTGGTGGGCATTGTAAGCGCCAGTATGCTCTGTGTTTTTGTGCAAGATATGTCCTTACAGGCTTTATTTACATTGTATTGGTACGGCTTTTCCAGCGCAAACGCACAGCTTACTGTCATATTGGGCGGTGGCGGCTTAAGCTCCATGCTTACTGTGGCGTGCATAGTGGCTATCTCCTCTGCCTATGTGGGCATTTTTACCTTAACAGAGTTTTTTCAAGGTATGCATAGATATATTGCCCGTTTAGCCCAGAGCATAAGTCCTTTCGGTAGTACCATTCTTGTGGCTTTTTGCACGTGTATGATGACGTGTAATCAAACCCTTTCCATATTTTTAACCAAATCCCTTTGTGAGAAGCAGTATACCCACAAAGAGCATGTGGCCTTAGCCATAGAAAATAGTGCTGTGCTCATGGCTGGCCTCATTCCTTGGAATATCGCGTGCTCTGTGGTGCTGGCCAATGTACACGCTCCCATGAGTAGTATTTTTTTTGCTTTCTTTCTCTATCTCACTCCCTTGTGTAGTGTGTTTTTCTTTTCTAAGCTTCGTACATGAGACAAAAAATTAAAATTGGAGTATTTCATTTTCATGTATGTGTCAGCATAACTTATTGTAAATGTAATTAAAATTG
>CAYJNA010000155.1:0-4260 GCA_964371225.1 uncultured Desulfovibrionaceae bacterium | reverse complement strand
TGTATACAACATGCTCATCCAGAAATTGCCGATACGACAGCAAATCTCATTGTAGAAATAGCCTATAATATCCATACTTCACGCCTTATCCTGAAGTTTTCTGATTTTGGAATCCCTTTTAATCCTTTAGAAGCACAAGAACCTGATATATACGCTTCTCTTGAAGAACGTACCGTTGGCGGTTTAGGTGTTTTTTTAGTAAAAAAACTTATGGATAGTGTAGAATATAGCCGTGAAAATGGGCAGAATATTCTCATACTTCAAAAAAATATTGCCGGTAATCCCTTCCCTTAAACAACGCACTTAGCAAGCTGTTGCTAAAGGGTCAGATACAAGGACGTTACATATTCAGGATACGCCGTATATATATCATATAACATATTTAAATATTTAAACTAGTATCAGATGTGGCATTTTTTCATGGGGCTGTTGGAACCCAGCGTATAGCCATGATAGTAATATCGTCAGATTGCTCTGCCTCGCCCGCATGCTCTTTCACAGCTTCATGCACCTTGTTAATAAGGTCAGTGGATGTACTCTCAGCCTCCAATGCCTTGTAAAGGCGCGTTAGGCCAAATTGCTCTCCGCTGCAAGTCATAGCTTCTGTGACGCCATCGGTAAAGAGAAACACGATATCGTCAGGTAAAAGTTGTATATGTTTAGTCGTATACGTCATATCTTCCACAATGCCTAATGCCACAGATTTTGGTACTACCAAGGGAGCTATAGGCGTTGTCTTACGTATAATAAGCGGAGCATCATGCCCAGCATTAGCATACATAAGATTGCCTGTACGCATGTTAAAAATTCCACAAAAGAGAGTCACAAACATACAGCTATCATTGTCTTCAACCAGCTTATTATTAGCAAATTGCAAGATTTTTGCGGGGTCACTCTCACGTTCTGCCATGCTTTTAATTAAGGTTTTTGCCACCGCCATAAAGAGCGCTGCAGGTACGCCCTTACCGGAAACATCCCCCACAGAGAAGAAAAGTGCGTCTTCGTTAATAATAAAAAAGTCATAAAAATCACCTCCCACTTCACGAGCAGGCAGTAGGGAGGCAAAAATATCAATTTCTTTGCGCTCAGGAAAAGGAGGAAAATTCTTAGGTACAAAGCTTGCTTGAATAGAGCGCGCAATTTTTAGCTCACTTTCAATACGTTCTTTGGCGGTGATGGTGGTGGTTAAAGTCTCAAGGTACGCTTTAAGATCTTTACGCATTTGTTCAAAATCTTGCGTCAATTGCCCAATCTCATCAAAATGCTGCACTTTGGGAAGTGCAGTTTCCAATTGCCCTTTAGCAATTTCTCCCGTGCTTTTTGAGAGTTGACGTAAAGGTTTTGTGGCTCCATAAGAAACTAGTGCTACCAAGAGTACGGTGAGCACAATGCCTATGATAGCAAAAATTATCATAATAATGGTTTGCTTGTTAAGTTCTGCAAGTAATTCCTTCACGGGAACAAAAAGAGCAAGGCTCCAGCCACTGGTGGGGAGAGGATGGTAAAGAACTTCCACATGTTGGCCTGTGGTACCCCTTTCAAAAGAAGCAGTACCCTTTTGCCCGCTAGTCATTTTATGCGCTAACTCCCAAAGGTTGGGTATATTGCGATTTTTAGCAATTTCATAAATAGTACCGCCATGTTGCAAAACAAAGTTGCTGTTTTGATGCGTCATAAAAACACCCTTACGGCTTAAAATAAAAGCCTGTCCCGTATCATAAACTTGTATGGCGTCTACAATTTGCTGAAGCCACGAAAGGCTGATGTCGGCAGTGACAATGGCAAAAAATTGTTCTTTACCAGCAGCATCTTTTTTATACACAGGTACAGAAAAAGTGGTCATTAAAGCGTCGCCCCCGCCCTTATCAAAATAAGGCTCACTCCACTGAGCTTTCCTTGTTTTTTTGGGTAGCGTATACCAATCTTGCGTCCAATAGGCATAGGTGTCTATTGCGAGGTTAGATTGGCGAAGCTTGCCATCTTCTTTGAAATAGTAGGGGGCGTAGCGCAAAGGTGCGTTGGGCAATGCACCAAAAGCAAAAGAGATGCTTGCGCCGTAAACATTTGGTTGAGACGATACAAATGCTGCCAGTGTTTTTTCCACCTGCTCGAAAGGAAATTCTCCTGAAACTTCTTCTGTGGCAAGACGCTGGGCAATATAAAGGGGTACTTGTTCCACGTTTTGTAAAATACGTTCAATTTTTTCGGTGGCTGCAAGGGTTAAAGTGCTAGCCTGCTCAAGGCTTATTTTTCGTATAGTGTGTTCTGTTTGTAAGTAACTATAAGCAAATATACATAAAAATATGAAGGTTATGGCGCAGGTAAAGTACAGACTTAATCTCGTAGCGAAAGATGTTTTTTGCATAATATATCCTTAAAAAATATCAATCATTTATAGCTTGCTATATGAGAGATAGCTGTGAAAAGAATACTGTATAAAACAGGCATCAGCTTAGCAAGCACATTTCAACGACTTGTCATTGATAGTATGCTATGCAGTTAGCACTCCTCCCATAGGCGCGTTTTGAAGGGGGGGTGGGAGAATTTTTTGGGCGCGAGCAAAAGTTTCCCCAAAAAATAGTAAAGCGAAATGCCGCTTGTTGACAGTAAAAATAATCTATTTTAAGGTTTTAGAGGGGTAATATTACGGCATCTACAGAATTCAAAGTATAATTTTTCTTTAAATTTATTGGAAGAATGAGTATAAAGTGCGTACTGTAATGTATATTTTTTTGTGAAAAATGCGCACCAACAAACTTCTCCCTCAATAGATACAATGAAAAACAATTAAAACCCACACGAAGAGAGGCTTCTCCATGCGAAACTTCAAGAAAGACTCATCTGAACATGTTCAACAAACAACAAAAATAGGTGATGGTCAAGAATATACAAGTTATCCCATGACAGCCACGCAACTGGGTATTTACATTGCTTGTGTGCAGTCTCCCGATAGCTTACAATATAACATACCCGTGCGCTTTCGCATAGCCAAGCGATTGGGCGTTGATGCACAAACACTGTGCGCCGCTGTAAAAACAGCAGCAGATTCCTTCCCTTTTTTAAAAACACATGTTTGCACCAAAACCGACACCCCCGCCCTCGTGTATAATCCCCATATATCCTATGATATTATTTGTATAGATGCACAGCATATGAGCGATGCAGATATAGAAAAAGATTTCATAAAACCTTTTGATTTAAGCCAAGGGCCTTTATGTTATTTTCGCGTGTATCAGCAAGAACACGAGCTTCAGCTCATGGCAGATATACATCATCTTATTTGTGATGGTAGTGCTTTTAGTGTGTTTTTGGAGCAAGTGATATGTGCCATTGAAGGGCAAGAGCTCTTACAAGAGAGCACAAGTGCTTTTGATATTTGCAACAATGAAGCACAGATTGTAGCAAGTGATAAGTACGCACAGAGTAAACAGTATTTTGATAATTTACTTGCCGGAGTGGAAGTAGATTCCAATTTAGTGACGGATGAAATTGAAGACATCTCCAGAAAAAAACTCACCTTTAAAAGAGTGAAAAATAGTACAAAAAATATCTTAAAAAAACAAGATATTCAAGATACATTGCGCAGCCAAAACATTAAAGAAAGCTCTTACTTTTTGAGCGCATTTGCCTATACCTTGAGCAAAATGACAGGCCAAAATGAAGCCCTATTTTGCACGATAAGCTCAGCGCGCCGTGCGCCAGAGCTACGAAACACCATGGGCATGCTTGTGCGCACCTTTCCCGTATATGTAAAGATTGACGAAGAAATGTCCACATGGGACTATATGACCGCCGTACAACAACAATTTCATGAAAGTTTACGCCAAGATGCCTATCCTTTTGTTAAAATTGCCGATGACCATGCCGTGAAGGCAGATGTTTTCTTTGCCTATCAAGGAAGCATTTTGCGTGGAAGCGAGCTACGAGGTGAATTTATAGCGCATGAACCCATCAAGCTTGCCCCCGTAGCAAATTTTGGCTTGGACGTGCACAAATGCGAAGACGAGTATGCCCTGTGGTTTGAATACGACCCCAAGCTTTATCTAGATGAAAATATTGAAAGCTTTGGCGAGATGATGGTATGTGTCTTACAAGGTTTTTTACAAGGAGGGCCTCTTCGCGCTGTGGCTCTTTCTGATCAAAGCCCCCCCGCCATGTATAAAAGCTTTAACAGCCAGCGTACTCCTGTGGATACGTCCTTGCATACATTGGATTTATTACGGGCGCAATTTACGCAGCATGCAAAAAGGGAAGCCGTTT
>CAYJNA010000154.1:0-4303 GCA_964371225.1 uncultured Desulfovibrionaceae bacterium | reverse complement strand
TTCGTTGCTTTGACTTCTTAAACCATGTGGAAAATATGCTTCCATTGGCAGAAGTTATCATGTCCCGTAACGATGTGGTTTTCCAACCAGCCCTGTCTCTTTCTTATGCCAAGGGCTTTGATGTAAACCATTATATGGATGTTACAGAGTCCATTTTACGCATGGTGGCCGGTGTTATGGGCGGTTCTTTAGAGGACGCTTCACGCAATATTATTTTAGGTCTTAAAGACATGGCTGGCGTATGCCCCCCACGCTTTATGACTGAACTTGTGGGTACTTTACGTAAGCGTTGGCCTAACCTTGTATTGCATTATCATAGACATTACACTGATGGGCTTTTTGTGCCTGCATGTGGCGCTGCGGCTAAAGCCGGCGCACATATTTTGGACGTAGGTCTTGGGTCTGCTGTACGCTCATATGGACAAGGCGACGTGCTTTCCATGGCAGCATATTTAGAAGACGAGCTTGGTTTAAAAACACATTTGAACAAATCTGCCATTCGCGATGCTAACTTTGTGTGCAAGCAAGTAATGCCTTATTATGACCGCTACTGCGCACCGTACTTCCAAGGTATTGATTATGACGTGGTGGAACATGCCATGCCTGGCGGTGCCACTTCTTCTTCTCAAGAAGGTGCCGTAAAGCAAGGCTATATCCATCTTTTGCCCTACATGTTAAAATTCCTTGCCGGTACACGTAAGATAGTGCGCTATCATGATGTGACGCCCGGTTCACAAATTACATGGAATACAGCTTTCTTAGCTGTAACAGGCGCATGGAAGCGCGGCGGTGAAGAAGAAGTTCGCTACTTATTACAAGTGATTGAAGAAATCACTACGCATGGTGAAGAAGAACTTTCTGTACAGCTTAAGGAAGATAGATTACATATCTATAAAGATTGTAATGATGCTTTCCGCAATTTGCTTTTAGGCAAATTTGGTAGATTGCCCTTGGGCTTCCCTCCAGATTGGGTTTATGAAAGTGCCTTTGGGAATGCTTGGAAAACAGCTATTGCTGATCGCGTGGAAGTTTCTCCTTTGGAAAATCTTAAGGACATTAACCTTCCTGCAGAAGAACAAGCTTTCATTGATATTATGCGTCGCAAACCCACCGATGAAGAGTTTGCATTGTACTTAAATCATCCCGGTGATGCTATTAAGACAGCGCAATTTAAAATTAAATACGGTGACCCCAACAACTTACCTTTACATGTATGGTTTGAAGGCTTGCGTATTGGACAAGATTTGTACTTTGAAGATAGCCAAGGCAAACCTCACCACCTTGTATTCTTATCCTTCTCTGAGCCCAATGCCGCTGGTATTTCTGTATGCCGCTATGTGCTTGACTCAGAAATTATGGTGACAGATGTGCAAGTAAAAGACCCCATTGTGGGCGGTGCTAAGGGTGTGCCTAAGGCTGATCCTAACAATCCACAACATGTGGCCGCACCAAGTAATGGTGACTTATGGGTTATGTATGTGCATCCTGGTGATGTGGTTAAAAAGGGTGAAGAACTCTTCAACGTATCTATTATGAAGCAGGAAAAAGCAGTGCTAGCCCCCATGGATGGTATAGTAACGCGCGTGCTTAAGACTGCGGATTATAAGGAAAGTAAGCAAATGGTTTCTGTGGTAGAAGGGGAGCTCATAGTAGAACTTGGGCCTGTACCAAAGGTTTGCCCCAATGAAGCGTGCAGTCATCCCATCCCCATGGATGGCATAGCGTTCTGCCCATATTGTGGAGATGCTATAGCGTAAAAATTGAAGCCTTTCTGAGTGTAAAAACTTAGAAAGGCTTTTTTTATAAGGAGAGAGTATGTCTCGTCATATTCCTTACATTGATGGCCTTAAAGGTTTATGTGCGCTGTATGTGGTGGTGTTTCATTACTTATTAGCCTTTGATGCAAAAGGATATGTGGGGTGGAATAGCGGTATTGCTGTACAAGAGCAATGGGGGCATTTTTGGTCATATTTTCCTCTCTCCTTATTTACCAATGCAAACTATGTGCTTTATATGTTTTTTGCCATTATTGCCTTTATTCCTGCGTATCGCTTTTTTCAGGGGCAGGATAGGCAATGGCTACAAAAACAAGCTCTTGTCCGTTATTTTCGGTTTTTGCCCTATACCTTTATTATGATACCCTTATCATATGTTTTTTTCTCACAAGGGTGGTATTTTAATCAAGAATTAGCGCAAGTTTTACAAGAGCCATGGAATGCTGCAGTCATGTCTCAGCATATGATGCTTACGGGTGCTGTATGGTCTGGGCTTTTGGGTGCCATGATAGTGGGCGCCAGTGACTACCTTACCTCCCTTTGGTGTATGCACATTATTTTTATTGGATCCTATCTTTCCTACGCTTTACTTCTTTTCTTTGGAGAGGTGCGCCATAGATGTGCTTTGTATCTATTTTTGTGGATACTATTGTATAATGCGCCTTTATATGTGTCTTTTCTTGCAGGCATAGCCGCGGCGGATATTTATCATGCTAAAAATGTCATTTTGTCTAAAAAAAGTTATAGATTTCTTTTAGGTATAGGCCTTTTAGCAACTTTTGCGGGTAGCGCCCCTTGGGCTAGCCTTGAACAAGGAAAAGAAATAGCATCATTTTTACAGTATGCACTTCAAAGTTTTGGTACTTTTTCAATTTTATTAGCTGTTTGCTTAGATGAAGAATTGCAAGGCTTCTTTTTAAAGAAAGTATTTTTGCATTGTTCGCGATATTGCTTTGAATATATTATTGTACATGTATTTATACTTTTTAGCATATCTGCTTGGATTTTTCTTCACATTCACGCTACCTTAGGTTATGCAATGGCTTTCATCATAGCAGGCATAACAGCCATACCTTTAAATATCATAGGCGCCGTAGCCTTTGGAAAAATTTTACAACCCTTGGCAGCATGGCTTTCCGGTAAAGCGTATGCATTTTTTCTATCAAAAAAATAACTCTATATAATTGGTAAGTTATCTTTTTCCCAATGCACACAAATACATAAATTGGCTAGACAGTATACAAAAAACTTGCTACAAATAACAGGCTTTAGACAGAACAAATAGAGCTACTTTTTGAAGGGCATATTTTTTTGTGTAAAGTAAAAATATAAGCTCACTATGCAGCTGGTTTAGATGTTATATTTCTGATGTTACAATTGTTTAACAGTACTATCACTCTATGGAGGACGGAATGGAAAAGAAGCAGCCTGCAACAAAGTCTGCCCCTGCAACTGCAACAAAACAAGTAAATAAACTTATTCTCACTGGTGCCGATATTGTGGCCATGGGAGAAAGTGCAGAACTACTTGTGGGTGGTAAGAACTATAATACTGCGCTGATTTCTGAAATTCCAGGAATTCAAGCCCCGCACTTTCGTGCCATATCTTCCGATGCTTTCCATAAAGTTTTAGATGAAACCAGCGTTATTGGTTCTGTTATCCGCTCTGTGGTGGATAAAGAATATAAGCGTATTGACTGGATGGACTCTGAAATCAATCAAGATCCTGAATTTTTACAAAAATTCGTACGTAGTCTTGGTCGCATGGCAAAGGAAGCCAGCGCTTCTTTAAGTGATGTACGTATACCACTACGCACTTTTATTAACAATGTAGTGGAAGGTTTTGCCACATCCCCTGAAGGTATTGACCAATTGCGTCAACGCTCAGTGCTTGTACAAACAGCTATTTTATCTGTGGATATGCCAAAAGAAGTTGTGCAAGCCGTTTGTGAAGCTTATCAGGCCATTTGTAAAGAAAACGAAGGTGAAATTGTACCTGTGGCCGTGCGTTCTTCCGCTGCTGGGGAAGATTCTCGTAAAAAAGCCTTTGCCGGTCTTCAGGATACCTATCTTAATATGGTAGGGGATGATAAGGTTGTTATGGCCTATCATTGGGATTGCGCCTCTGCATATAACTTACGCTCCATGACATACAGACGTGAAGCCATTTTAGATGCGCTTGCTAAAGCTGAAGAAGTGGGCGATCAAAGCATTGCAGAAACTGCCAAGCAAGAATGGGCCATTGAAAATACTTCCCTTTCTGTTTGTATGATGCAAATGATTAATCCTGTTATTTCCGGTACAGCTTTTTCTGCCGATACAGCCACCGGTTGCCGTGGTACTTCACGCAAAGACCTTGTAAGTATTGATGCCAGCTATGGCCTTGGTGAAGCAGTGGTGGGCGGCAAAGTAACACCTGATAAACTTTATGTTTTCCAAAAAGACAATGGCTCAGAAGTGGTTATTCGTCAGATGGGTCGCAAAGACATGAAGATTATTTATGACGAAAAGGGCGGCACTAAAGAAGTG
>CAYJNA010000153.1:0-4309 GCA_964371225.1 uncultured Desulfovibrionaceae bacterium | reverse complement strand
CTTGGTCATAGGCGGCTACTTTGGGCCAGTTTATATTGTCTTGCGCGGCATGGGAGGTTAAAGGGCAGGTGAAAAGTGCGCATGCAAAGCATAGGCTAGTAAGAAGAGATGGAAGTTTATACATAAAAACTCCTTAGAGTAAAAGGGTGTTGTATGTGTACGTTCTTTTCCCTCTCCGCCGCGGGTAGGGGGAGAGGGGATATTGCCATGGGCTTACCAACCTTCGTATACGAACCCTGCGGCATTGGCTTTTTTTGCGATTGCCGCAGTAATGGCTTCGCTGTCCTTATAGGTGAAGAGAAAGTTTTTCTTTTTTAGAGAGTTGTACATTTCGCTTAGGGCAGGATACAAAAGAGAATCTTTGTTTTCTTGGATAAATTTTTCGTATGAGGCTTTATACGCATCGTGTAATGTGTACCACTCTCTGTTATACTCATCGTCTATAGGTGGCTCAGGCGAAATGGCTATGTTACTTATATTTGTATAATAATAGAATTTTTTGCCTAGTTCTTTGCGGATGCTCACTGCCATAGGTGCCAGTGGATGTTTTTTTAGGTAAGTTTCATAGGCGAGCAGTGTTTGTCTTTCACCCTCTATTTCAGCAAAGTACTCTTCTTCACTTAAGGTGCGATTGCGAGGGAGGGTATTTGTAAAGAGGGCGAAATAGTCTTGCCAGTCTGTTGTGAGATGAGGGCCGAAAAATTGAAGAAGATAGGCCATATTAGGTTTGGCAGCCACATCATAATCGCCTTCGCCGCTACGGTCTTCTATGATAAATCCCCATGTTTGGGCTTCCTGTTCGAGCTTTTGGAGTTTTTTTCTATCTTCCTTCACGGTGGCATTGGTACTATTTTTACGTATGTCAAGCCAGTCCTTTAACAAGATGCAATTTTCCGTGGATAAGTATCGTATAATTTCTTCGTATTCTTTTTTGAAAACCAAAAAAGCGGCGTTGCGCGTTTGTGCAGAATCTTGCAGGGAAAAATTTTTCAAATAAGCATCTTTGAGGGCGTTGATAAATTGGTAGCTAGACTTAAGATGCTCACGATAATTAATAAGATTTTGCTCATAGTCGGCTACCTTAGGCCAGTCGATATGGTCTTGCGCGGCGCGGGAGGGTAAAGGGCAGGCGAAAAGTGTATATGCAAAGCATAGGGTAATGAGAAGGTGTGGAAGTTTATACATAAAATCTCCTTAGAGTAAAATGTGGTTGTATGCGTACGCTCTTTCCCTTCATCGCCGTGGCAAGTGGAGAGAGGGGCGTTCTTTTATTTTCGCCTATCTCCCCTGATATATAAAACCTGCGGCGAGGGTGTTTTTTTCAAGTGCGGCGTCAATGGCTTTATTATCCTCATAGATAAAAATGAAGTTCTTCTTTTTTAATGTATCGTACATGTTTTTTATGGCAGGATACAAAAGGGAGTCGCTGTTTTCTTGGATAAATTTTTCGTAAGAGGCTTTGTAGGCGTCACGTAATTTATATCTGTCTTCACCGCCCTTGTCATCGAGATAGGATGCAGCACCATAGGTTTCATCACCTATATTAGTATAGTAATAGAGTGTTTTCCCTACTGCTTTTCGTAGGTTACGTGTCATGAGCGCAGCAGGGTGTTTTTTTACGTAGTTTTCATAGGCCAGCAGTCTTTTTCTTTCGTTATCAACTTCGGCAAAATATTCTTCGTCGCTTAAGGTTCGATTTTGGTTATTTGCTTTGGTGGGGAGGGCGAAATAGTCTTGCCAGCTTGGTGAAAGGAGGGAGCCAAAATGCTGTGCAAGATAGGGCATATAGGCTTTTGCTCCCACGCCGCATTCGTCATGGTCGGAATAATCTTCTATGGCAAAGCCCCATGTAAGAGCTTCTTTTTCCAGCTTTTTCATGGCTTTTTCATTGGCTTTGTGATTGGCCTCCGTAATGCTTTTGCATAAGTTTAGCCAATTTTCAAGTAAGGGGGTGTTCTCTGCGGAGAGATTTTCTTCTACTATTCTATCATAGTTTTCTTTAAATACCAGAAAAGCGGCATCGCGTGTTTCCACAGAGTCTTGCATGGTGAAGGTTTTTAGGTAGGCATTTTTTAGGGCTTTTATAAATTGATAGTGGGATGGAATGTCATCTACTATGCTGTAAAAATCGTGGTCATACTTGGCTACTTTGGGCCAGTCTACAGTGTCTTGCGCGGCGTGTGTAGCCAAGGGGCTGATGAGTAGCGTTCCAACAAAGAATGCAGTAAGGCGAAAACCTTGATAATAGTTCATAAAAAACTCCTTGTGATGAAGGCTGTTATGTACGTGTACTATTTTTCTAAAATCACCGTAGCGCAGGCCACGTCACGCCCATGACTTATGCTGATATGGCTTGTGCTGGCGCCAAGAGCGATAAATCTTTCCAAAGCTTTGCCGTGGAAAAAAAGCTGCGGTGCTCCATTTTCTGTATTGAGTATGCATACATCGTGCAGACCTATACCATTACTAAAGCCTGTGCCCAATGCTTTTACGGCGGCTTCCTTGGCGGCAAAGCGGGCTGCAAGGCTATGTGTGCTGATATTTTGTGCTGAGAGGCTTTTTCTTTCCTGTAATTGCACTATTTCTTGACTCGTAAGGATTTTTTTCACAAAGCGCATACCAAAACGTTCTATAGAGCGTTTTATGCGTGTTATTTCAACTATATCTGTGCCAAGTCCGCAAATCATAGGTGCCCATTGCCATTGTCAAAGATTATGTGTAAGGTATCGACCAATTGTAAAAAACATGTTCTGTGCATCCCCTAGGATGCATGGTGAAGGGTTATAGTAAACAAGCCCTTTACTCCACGTCAAGAAAATATGGAGTAGGGTAAATTCGTCATAGAGGATTATATGAATCTTTGCATCGTTGGAACAGGCTATGTGGGCCTTGTAAGCGCCGCATGTTTTGCGGAAATGGGCAATAATGTTACTTGTGTGGATGTGAATCCTGCAGTGGTTGAAAAGCTAAATGCAGGGTATGTGCATATTTTTGAACCTGGCCTTGAGGGCATGGTGCAACGTAGCCGTAACGACGGCCGCCTTGTTTTTACAACATCACTTCAAGAAGGGCTTAAAGACGCCGAAGTGGCTTTTATTTGCGTAGGTACCCCTTCCGGAGACGATGGCTCTTGCGATTTAAGCTATGTGCAAGCTGTGGCTGCTGAAATTGGCCATCACATGAAAAAAGAAATCATTGTGGTGGATAAATCCACTGTGCCTGTGGGCACCGCTGATATGGTACGCGGTATCATTGAAAAAGCTCTTGTGGAACGCCAAACTGCCATTGATTTTGAAGTGGTTTCCAATCCGGAATTTTTAAAAGAAGGCGATGCTATTTTGGACTTTATGAAGCCTGACCGTGTGGTTATTGGGACTTCTTCTGAAAAAGCCGCCAATGTCATGCGCGAATTGTACGCACCTTTTACCCGTAATCATGGTAAAATCATCGTTATGGGTGTGCGCAGTGCAGAAATGACCAAGTATGCCGCCAACTGCATGCTTGCCACAAAAATTTCTTTCATCAACGAAGTTGCAACCATTTGCGAACATGTGGGCGCTGACGTGCGTGATGTGCGCATGGGTATTGGCTCTGACTCACGCATTGGCTATCAATTTATCTATCCCGGTGTGGGCTATGGTGGCTCTTGCTTTCCTAAGGACGTAAAAGCACTTATTCACACAGCCAAACAAGCCGGCGTACAGCCAGAATTGTTGGATGCTGTGGAAGGCGTGAATGCAAGACAAAAAAGCCGTATGGCCAAGCGTATTATTGAATACTTTGAGCCTCAAGGCGGCGTAGCCGGCAAAACCTTGGCTTTATGGGGTCTTGCTTTTAAGGCCAATACCGATGATATGCGCGAAGCTGCTGCTTTGACCATCATTAAAGAACTTACTGCCATGGGTATGCGCATTCGTGCCTTTGACCCTGTGGCACATGAAAATGCAGCGCAAATTTTGGCAGATAACGCTTTGGTGGAAATTGTGGACGATCAATACGACGTATGCAAAGACGCTGCTGCTTTATTGGTTGTTACTGAATGGAATCAATTCCGTAACCCCGACTTTACCTTTATTAAAGACGCGCTCACTGCCCCCATTATTTTTGATGGACGTAATTTGTATAACCCTGAAAGCCTAGCAGAGAAAGGATTTGCCTACTTCTGCGTGGGTAGAAAATAATTTATTAGCGTAAAACACTTGCCAAGGCTTGTTCTTTTAGCATAAAAGGAGCCTCGCACTGGCTAAGCGCCCTGCCGGGATGGTGGAATTGGTAGACACGCTAGATTCAGGTTCTAGTGCGGGCAACT
>CAYJNA010000152.1:0-4357 GCA_964371225.1 uncultured Desulfovibrionaceae bacterium | reverse complement strand
TACTTAGGATTCTTTAAAAAAAGAGCACTTGTCTAGAGAGCAAGCTTCTGTTAAAAAGGGGAGATACACTTAAGGAGTCTTTTATGGCATTTAGCTATTTTGATATTGTCATTGCACTAATTTTTGCTTATTTCTCCCTATCTGGGCTAATGCGCGGATTTTGCAAAGAAATTTTTAGCCTTTTAGGTCTTATCGGAGGCCTGTGGCTTGCATATACTTATCACCCAATTTTAAGCCCCTATCTTACTCTCATTGATGGCGAAGTGTGGCGCACCATTGCCGCATATATTCTTATTTTCTTAGGGACAAATATTTTAGCTGGCCTTTGTGCTGTCATTTTACAATCCATTCTAACCTTAGCCATGTTGCCTTGGGCAGACAGGTTAGCTGGTTTTATGTTGGGTGTGGTAAAAGCCATAGTACTGTGCAGCATACTTATGCTTATAGTGCAACGTTTTTTTGGCCACGCAGACTTTTTGCAAAACTCTCTTTTCCTACCCTATTTAACTAATTTTATTGAAAACGTTCGTGCTTATATTCCACACGAATTTTTTAGCATTAACTCCTAAAAATCAAAGATATTTAAAGGAAAATCATGAAAGCTCTTGAAAATGTACAATCCGTCTTGGAAAAACTTATTGGCCCTGACGGCTGCTCTTGGGACAAAGAACAAACAGCGCAATCTTTAGCTGACTATGTCATTGAAGAAAGCCACGAATTGGTTGATGCCATCCGTCAAGGTAAAACCAAGGACGTGTGTGAAGAGCTTGGTGATGTGGCATTTCTCCTCTTACATATAGCTAAACTTTATGAAAATAAGGGTGATTTTTCCTTGGAAACAGCCCTTAACATGAGTGCAGAAAAAATGATACGTCGCCACCCACATGTATTTGCCGAAACCACCTTTGACAGCATGGATGAGCAACTCAAAGCTTGGGAAGCCATCAAGCGCAGCGAAAAGCAAGATGAAGAAGGCAAACCCAAGGGCGTTTTCGACTCCTTACCGCGCTCCCTCCCCCCCCTTATTAAGGCATATCGTCTTCATTCCAAAGCCTCACGCGTGGGCTTTACTTGGCCTGAAGACCAAGAAGTGGAGCAACAGGTGGAAGCAGAATGGCTGGAATGGATTGACGTGGCTCAAGGTGACAACAAAGAGGCACAAACCCATGAATTGGGAGACATGCTCTTTACCTTGGTGGAGCTGGGACGTCGTAAGGGTATAAAAGCCAGCGAAGCATTAGATTTGAGTACCATGCGCTTTTTACGCCGCTTTGAAGGTATGGAAGCCTTGGCACGCGAAAGAAACCTTGACTTTGTTAGCCTTGAGCTTGACGACAAAGACGCCCTTTGGAACGAAGTAAAAGAAGCAGAAAAAAAACATTCTTAAACGCTACAGGGGAGGCGCATGTCTCCCCTTATTTATGGCGCGTTTACACCACATGTATTTTTACTGCGCATTGAGAGGAATATATGACACAAGAAGACAAGGATAAAAAAGTTTCTACGGAACAAAATGCTACACAGGCTGAACACGCCGGTTCCACATCTGCCCCCACAGAACCTATGGTACAATCTGCCACAGAACATGTGACAGAGCCTGCGGCAGAAGATGTGGCAGAATCACCATCAGAAACGTCATCTGCACCGAATGCTGCTACAGAACATGCGACAGAACATGGAACAGAACCTAGCGCAGCCCCTATAAGTGCGCCTGACGAAAAGGACTGCACAAGCGCGGATGCCCCCTCAAAAAAAGCTGATTTCATAGGGCAAATGGGGACAGCACCCATCAATTTTGCACCGCAAGAGCAAGAAGGGAGCACAATACAACACAGTGCTGAGCAAGCATCAGAACCGCACGCTGGTGAAAACCCCGCTCCTTCTCGTTTTTCCACCATGCCTAAGGCCGCAGGGCACACTATTCCAACGCAAGAAGAAGAGGAAAACACGGCAGAATCACCCAGCGCCGCTGCTACACCAGCCCCAGAACTCACCATGGGCTTTGCTGCCAAATCTTTTGCTCATATGAGCAGCCTTGCTCCCTTATACCTCTTCATACTATTTACCTTACACATAGTCACCAGCGTCTGGTTACCTTCCGTATATTTTCCAGTGGAAATGGCACATTTAGAAATATATTCTAAAATGCAGCAAGCCGGTCAATGGCTTATTCCGCCCACTTCAGAGGCTCTCGGCGTCACCTTACCCGGTTATTATTGGTTTATGGCTTTGGTAGATATGCTCCCCATTCCTAAAACCATCTACCTCCCTGTTCTTTCCGCCCTCACAGCATGTATTGCTCTCACAGGCGCATATACTTTAGCCCTCTGTACAAAATTAGGAAAAAGCGGCTCTTTTGCCAGCGGCTTAGTACTTTTAAGCTGTCCAATTTTCCTTGTTTTCATGCATATGGTAGGGCCGGAAATGCTTACCGCCGGCTTTTTCAGCTTGGCTCTTGCTTTGCTTTTCAGAGGTTGGACACGAGAAACAGCGCCCTTTTCCTTCATATTTGGTTTCCTCTTTTTGGCACTTGCCACCTTTACAGGCGGTTTTCTCCCTCTATGGACAACGCTCATTGCCAGCATTTTACTCATTCTTTGGCGCGGCACCTTTAGCAGAGCCCACCAATTAGATGCGGTTATTGGCTTTGGTGTACTTATTTTAAGCTTTGCCCTCTGGTTGATTGTAAGCATTTTGGGTAGCGACCACGCCACCGCTTTGGACGCCATTATGCTGACAGGCATTGCGCCTTTCTTGCCGCCCTATTGGCCTCTTCCCACGCCTTGGGCTTTGGTATTCTTAGCTTTTGGCCTTTTACCTTGGATCATAGCACCTTTATTTGCCTCTTGGTTACATATACTTGGGAATGCTTTTAGCTACTTAAAAGCCTCTCGCAAAGAAGATTCCGGCCCCACATGGCTTTATATGGTGGCTGTGGTTGGTATGGTGCTTATCGTTTTACAAAAAAGCGATGCGCTTTTTATGGCCATCCCTTTACTTCCCGTATTTTGCCTCATACTTGCCAAAACAGTGTGCAATCTTTCACGCTTGGGCAGTAATGTTTATTTCCTCTTGCTGGCCATATGCTTATTACTCTGTGGCATTATCACCACCATTATCAGCATTCCCAGCACGGCATCTTTTTGGACACCATATCTCACCGAAGATCTTACAAGAATGGTGCAAAACCTTAAATTCTTACCCATTATTTCAGCCTTATTCATTCTTACAGCGCTCTTATTAGTACGTTTCACCAAACGTGCTTTTTCAGAAGGAGCACTCATGGTTATGGCTTTATTCTCCATGCTCATGGTGCAACCTATGACAGCCTTCATTGCTCCTTCTTTGGTGGGGCATGGCGCCATACAACACCCGCATGGTGCTGGCTTAGGTACACTACCCCCAAGCATTGCACCGCATATGCCCACACATCCAGTAGGAGATTTCCCTGTGGCGCCACTAGAAGGTGAGGAAAATACACAAAATCCAGCACCCACGCCTGTTATCACAGCACCTGAGCCCAGCGCACCTGCATCCTCAGAAACAGAAAGCAGCACTCCCGTGCTTCCCACAGATAGCGTTCTTGTGGCGCCCCTAGAAGGTGAAGAGAATACGCAAAACCCTGCGCCCACGCCTGTTATCACAGCACCTGAGCCTACCACTCCTGCTGACAATGAAAACAGCGAGAACAGCGAAAGCAGTGAAAAGCCTGAAGTAACGTGCTCTGCTCCTGCAATTCCAGAGAAGACACAAGGCTCAGCCGCATCAGACGAAGCTGAAACACTTCCAGATGCTACAGAGCCTGACACAAACGACTTATAAACGTTTTGATAGAAAACTGCCTTGGGTATATTTCCCAAGGCAGTGAGAAGAGTGTACTTATGAAAAAAAAATTTGCCGTCCTCAGCACTATCCTATGTCTTTTTCCTATCCTTTTTTTATGTCACGTTCCTCATGTGGATGCACAGCAAGTATTTTTAAGTTCTAATATTACCTACCCACAGCAAATTAAAGTAGGTGAAACGGCGTATATTGAAGTACAAATACAGGCCATTATGCCAGATAACGCCATACCCAGTGTAAAAATAAGCACTTCCACCAGCCCACAAGAAGATTTTCTCCTTATTCAAGGCTACCCCGCTTCAGCCATACGCTTTAAAAAAGCGGGGGATTACGCTTTTACCGTCAATTCTGGTTTTATATTACAAGAAGATTGAGGCGCCGGTGTACATAATGCACTGGATGTGCAAACCATAAGTATTGAAGTGTTACCTTAAACTCAGAGAGTCGACACTGAAAAATTACTTAAATATCAGTAAAAATAGAATTTATAGCTTAAAAAGCTTAATAAATTTTG
>CAYJNA010000151.1:0-4448 GCA_964371225.1 uncultured Desulfovibrionaceae bacterium | reverse complement strand
CCCCCCCCCCCCCCCCCCCCCCCCCCCCCCCCCCCCCCCCCCCCCCCACAAAATTAAAATCAAAATAAACTAAAATTAAAACTATTTTTTCAAAGCAGCGGCTACAGTTTTACCAAAAGAGCCGAGTTCTTTAATGACGGTAATGCCGGCATCTTCCATGGCTTTGATTTTATCTTCCCCGCGTCCTTTGGATCCGGAGATGATGGCGCCAGCATGTCCCATACGTTTTCCCGGAGGGGCTGTGAGGCCGGCAATGAAGCCAAAGACAGGTTTAGGATAGTTGGTGTCTTTGATATACGCAGCGGCTTTTTCTTCATTGTCACCACCGATTTCCCCAAGCATGCATACAGCGTGGGTTTCGGGGTCATCACGGAAAAGTTCTAAGAGGTCGATAAATTTCAGACCGGGAACAGGGTCACCGCCCATGCCGATGACGGTGCTTTGTCCAAGGCCTTCGCTAGAAAGCTGATGTACGGCTTCGTAGGTAAGTGTACCGGAGCGGCTGATAAGGCCAATATTGCCTTGTTTATGAATGTAGCCGGGTTGAATACCAATTTTGCATTTCCCAGGGCTAATGAGGCCGGGGCAGTTGGGGCCTACAAGCTTAACACCTTTGGCGTTGAGGTGAGCTTTAGCGCGCACCATATCGAGTACGGGTACGTGCTCGGTGATGATGACAACGAGCTCAATGCCGGCGTCGGCAGCTTCGCAGGCACCGTCGGCGCATCCGGCAGCGGGAACAAAAATAACGGAAGTATTGGCACCGGTTTTTTCCACAGCTTCTTTTACTGTGTTGAAGATGGGCACGCCAAGCACTTCTTGACCACCCTTACCTGGGGTTACACCGGCAACGATATTGGTGCCGTAGTCCAGCATTTGTTGCCCATGGAATTGGCCTTCGCGGCCTGTGAGTCCCTGTACCACCACACGGGTGTTTTCATCAATAAGAATACTCATGTGGTCTCCCTTATGCTTGTTTTGTCAGTTCAGCAATTTTTTGTGCAGCGTCGGCCATGGAATCGGCAGTAACAATATCTACACCGCTTTCGGCAAGAATTTTACGTGCTGCTTCCACATTGGTGCCTTCCATGCGTACTACTAAGGGTAATTTCAGGTTGATT
The DNA here is from genome assembly GCA_964371225.1 of uncultured Desulfovibrionaceae bacterium. Classification (GTDB taxonomy): domain Bacteria; phylum Desulfobacterota; class Desulfovibrionia; order Desulfovibrionales; family Desulfovibrionaceae; genus CAYJAD01. Next base: position 3,327 of record CAYJNA010000151.1, on the reverse strand, counting down.
TCTTTTACAGCCTGAACAACGCCTTCAGCCACAATGTCGCAGCGTAAAATGCCACCAAAAATATTGATGAGTATGCCGCGAACATTAGTATCGGAAAGCATGACTTCAAAGCCTTTTTTCACCATTTCCACATTGGCACCGCCGCCGGCGTCGAGGAAGTTGGCTGGTTCTGCACCAGCTTGTTTAATGGCGTCCATGGTAGCCATGGCAAGACCGGCACCGTTGACCATGGTGCCCACATAGCCATTGAGGCGTACGTAGTTGACGCCCAGTTGTGCGGCTTTACGCTCAAGGGGGTCGGCTTCATCGGGGTCTTCTAAGGCTTGAATGTCGGGGTGACGTTTTAACGCGCTTTCGTCAAAATTCATTTTGCAGTCGAGGGCTACGATATTGCCTTCGGCATTGATGGCAAGGGGGTTAATTTCCACTTGTGTGGCGTCTTTTTCCACGCAAAGTTTCACAAGATTGGTAATGAGTGCTACACCTTGCCCTACTTGTGCAGGGGTAAGTTCGCAACCAAAAAGTAATTGACGCGCTTGGAAAGGCCATACGGTGTGGGCTCCATCAAGGCGTGTGGTGAAAATGCGTTCGGGATGCTTTTCAGCCACTTCTTCAATGTCCATACCGCCGTCGGGAGAAGCCATGATGGTAAGGCATTCTGCACCGCGGTCAAGCACCACAGCCAAGTATAATTCTCTAGCAATATCTGTGCCTTGCTCAACCCAAACCTTTTTAACTAACTGTCCTTCAGGGCCGGTTTGGTGGGTGATGAGTTGCATACCTAAGATGGCTTTGGCAGCAGCTTCTACATCTTCCATGCTTTTGCACACTTTAACGCCGCCGCCTTTACCGCGACCGCCAGCATGAATTTGTGCTTTTACCACTCTAATAGGGCCGGGGAGAGTTTTGGCTACAGCAAGAGCTTCTTCTACAGTGTCGGCTACGCCCCCTTGGGGTACTGCCACGCCGTAACTTGCTAGGAGTTCTTTGGCCTGATACTCATGAATATTCATAATAGCATCCTACGATTTTCTTCAGGGGTTAACATCACTTTACGGGGGGGAGCCTTGCCACAAAGCTCCCCCTATCCCCCGTAAAGTTTTACTTAAGTAAAGTACTTAGTATTTGTAATTAACCAAATTAATCCACTAAAGGCAGAGCTAGTTCTACACCTAAGTGGAGAGCTTTCTTATTATTTGCATGGAAAGCAGCAGGGAAACGAGCTTCCAAAACGCTTTCGCAATGCTTAATTTCCACAACCTTGGTAAGCGTTGCTAAAGCACCAAGTACCACTACGTTGAGGGCTTGGGGTTTACCAAGGGTGTCCATAACGGCCTTGTACATTTGTAAAGGCTTACGTATGGCGTCCACACGTGGGTCAATATTTACTAAGTCGCTATCGTATAGCACCATGCCGCCGGGGCGAATGAGCGGTAAATATTTACCCATAGCTTCGTTGGTAAGAGCCACCAAGTAGGCGGGTTCATTTACCTTGGGGTAGTAGATGGGGCCGTCGGCAATGATAACGTCAGAACGTGTGGCACCACCGCGGGCTTCTGGGCCGTAAGATTGTGATTGCACAGCATTGTGCCCACCGTAAATGGCAGCGGCATCAGCAAGGAGGATAGCCAAGGAAATAACGCCTTGCCCACCGGAACCGGACAATAAAAATCGTTGTGTATCCATGTCTTACCCCTGAATTTTCTTGATGAGTTTAGCGTATTCAGCGCAGTATTCGGGTTTTTCTTCTTGGCGGAAGATACCACGAGCAATGAGGTCAGTATTTTCTTCTAGCTTTTTAGAGCCAATGGGTGCTGTACCATCACGGTAGCTTTCCATAAGTTCCACAGCGCCACCAATTTTGTTTTTACGACCAAAATAGGTGGGACATTGGGACATGATTTCAATAACAGCCACACCTTTGTGTTCCATGCCTTTTTTAATGAGGGAAATACACTCTTTGGCGTGGAAGGTGGTACTACGTGCCACGAAGGTAGCACCAGCGCCAAGGGCAAGTTCCACAGTATCAAAGGCTGCGTCGATGCTTTTATAAGGAGCTGTGGTGGCAAGGATACCTTCACCGGAAAGAGGGGAGTATTGCCCGCCGGTCATACCGTAAATACGGTTGTTCATAACAATGATGGTAAGGTCAATGTTACGACGGCATGCGTGAATGAAGTGGTTACCACCAATGGCTGTGGCGTCGCCGTCACCCATGGGCACGATGACGTTGAGCGAAGGTTTAGCCATTTTTAAACCGGTGGCGCAAGCAAGAGCACGCCCGTGCATGGTATGCATGGTGTGAAAGTCGCAGTAGCCTGAGATACGGGCAGAGCAACCGATGCCGGAAACCATGGACATATCAGAGTTATCAATGCCAAGCTCATCCACAGCATGTAAAATGCTGTTTAAGATGATGCCGTGACCGCAGCCTGGGCACCAAATGTGTGGGAAAAAGCGTTCGCGAATATATTTTCTAAAAGCCATCTTAGAACCCCCTACCTTCGATGGTACGCATTACGGCACCAATATCCTTCGGATTAACTAAAATACCGTCCATACGGTTCACAAGGAAGACACGTTCAGGGTTCACAGCAACACGCTTTACTTGCTCTTTCATGTGTCCCATATTCATTTCTACCACAAAGATATTCTTGGCATGCTTAGTTTTTTCACGCACCATTTGCCCTGGGAAAGGCCAAAGGGTTTGTAGCTCTAAAAGGCCTATTTTATCACCCTTGGCGCGACGTGTTTCTACTAATTCGCGGGAAGAGCGAGCAGAAGCACCATAAGAAACAATGATATGTTCAGCATCATCAAGGTGATATTCTTTCCAACGAGCCAGTTTATGGGCACGGTTTTCAATCTTATCCACTAAGTGATAAATAGCTGCATTGACTATTTCGGGTTTTTCGGTGGGGAAACCGAAAATATCGTGATAAAGACCGGTTACGTTGTAACGGTGCTTGCCGCCAAAGTCAGAAATGGGCAAACGTCCATCTTCACGGGGTAAGTAAGGGTGATAGTTAAAACCTTCTTTTACCTTGGTGTGCAAACGTTCAACTACTTCAATTTCGCCTTTGGGCGGAATAATCAACTTTTCGCGCATGTGCCCCACCACTTCATCAAGAAGAAGGATAACAGGGGTGCGGTAGGTTTCAGCTATATTAAAAGCTTCTACAGTGATTTCAAAGGTATCTTGAATGGAGGATGCCGTAAGAACCACTTTGCTATGGTCGCCATGGGTGCCCCAGCGAGCTTGGTTTACGTCACCTTGGGCTACCTTGGTGGCAAGACCTGTGGAAGGGCCGGCGCGTTGTACGTCTA
>CAYJNA010000150.1:0-4449 GCA_964371225.1 uncultured Desulfovibrionaceae bacterium | reverse complement strand
CAAGACATGCCTTGTGTATGTCTTGCCGCCACGTACAATTTACGCATGGACTCTGTAGCCTGTATACTTTGTTACTTGTGCTATTGTAGTGTGTTGTGATGTTTCTTTTTTCTTGACGGTACAAAGGGTCTTGTGCAAGTGTTGCTAAAATAAAGAGCGTACACGGGTGCTGCGACGTACATTTTTTTGAGAGTATTGTATATATTTACGCCTTATTTTATGAGCTGTGTAAAATAATTATAAAATACAATATTGTGGCGCAGGTCTAAAAGGTGTAAAAAAGCACGCGGTGTACTGTCTTTTTTGCATATCATATGTGGCGCTTTCGGGGGCCTTTTACTAGGAATAATACTATGTTCAAAAAAGCTTTAGACTATACCCTTGCATGTCAATATTTACCAAGCTCTGTGAGGGATTTTTTACCTTGGGATACAGAACAATATATCACAGACGCCAATGGAGAAAGAGTGGTAAAACGTAAATCTGCTCCCTTACCTCTTTGTCGGCATTGTGGCCTGTGTTTAACGGGCAGCGAATGTCCTTTAACTGAAAAACGCCCCATGGAAAAATAAATACGGTTTAACACCTAGCCTAGATATATTTTGCCTCTATATCAGTGTCGATGAAAATATATCTATCTTTTTCCTGTTATTATATGCATGTAAAAAATAGTGTGCAGGCGTATGAAGTGAGGGCTTGCATAACTCCTTATAGCTATTGTACATGTTCCTCTAAGTATAAAAGAGAGCGTACAATATATTGCTTTGCACAATGAATATTTTAGAAATATATGGGTATAAATTATGACTAGTGTAAGGGTGCAGTGGCAAAAATATTGTAAAAAACTTTTTCACCATGCTGACATACGCGTAAAACTTTTTAATATATTAGCCTTAGGTGGTATTGTTACCTGCATTGTTGTATTTATATACGACTTTTTTTATAGCTCAGTGGAAAATCTCATTGTCACGGGCTTTCTTCTTCTTCTTTCTTTAGCACTTCTTATCTATTCGCAAAAAACAGGAAAATATCAACTCTGTTATATATTAAGCATTGTTTTTGTGTTTATTTTGGGTTTTCCCGCGCTTTTTTTTGTGAGCGGTGGCTATCATGGGGGCATGCCCACATTTTTTGTATTTGCTATTTTATTCACCATATTAATGCTGGATAAAGAGTATTCTATTATTGTGGCTCCTTTGGAGTTTGTTATCTACATAACTGTGTGCATTATTGCGTATATCTATCCTGAAACGGTGATTTTTTTCACTACAGAATTGAATCTTATGCTGGACGTGCTCGTGGCGCTTGCCATGTCTTCCATTGTAAGTGGAATTTGCTTGTATGTACATTTGCGCGAATATGAAAGCCAAAAAGAAGAATTAGCACAGCAAAATGAGCAATTACAAAGACATAATGAAACAAAATCCACTTTTTTAACCACGGTGGCTCATGAAATTAGAAATCCTCTTACCGCTATTTCTGCCAATGCAAGAGATTCAAGAGAAATGCTGGAAGAGGAAGAGCACCAAGTGGAATTTATTATTAATAATCTTGAAACGGTAGAGAGAATTGTTATGCGTATTGACCGCATTTTAATAGATCTTATGGACACCGTTTCCATTGAACAAGGGCGTTTTCAATTGCATGTGGCGCCGATATTTTTGGTGGATATACTAAAAGAAGCTACGCAAAATTATGCCAGTGAAATTAAAACAAGTAATAATAGAATACACTTTGAAGTGGAGGCATTACCGGTCATCATGGCAGATTATGAAAAACTCATGCAAGTTATGATGAATTTATTGTCTAATGCTTTGAAGCATACCAAAAATGGAAGCATTACTTTGCGATTACGCGAAGACGGTTTACATCAAGTGGTAAGTGTCATTGACACAGGGAATGGTATGGCAAAAAAGATACAAGATGAAGTTTTTAAGGGCTATGTATCTTTGAGCAAAGAATATTGGCGTCATGGCATTGGTCTTTATGTATGTCATCAAATAATTACTGCCCATGGTGGTTCCATAGCTTTTGAAAGTATGCTGGGCAAAGGAACTACTATTATTTTTCGTTTGCCCAAAAGCTCTTAGCGTAAATACCTTAGCAGGTCGTTGACAAAATGCAAATGGCGTTGTCAGACTTGCTTTTTACTCCAGTTACGTATGTCTTGATACGCGCCTTCCGTCATAAAAATAGATGCTTTATAAGTATTTTTCAAAACATGGAGTTTTTCAATAGGCTGTAAGATTGTTTTTTTTCGCTGTGTTGTATAAAGGTGTCTTTTTCTGTAACCTTTCTATTTTCACAAAAAAATTTGTTATATTAAAAGCTACGTTATAGTTGCACAATAACGTGTTTTGAAGAACTTTTGATATAAAGCGACAATTTACTATGACAATATAACCGCAGGAGCAGCCAGAGATTTTGTTTTGTAATGCAGTGGCTGACATGCTGGAGCTCATGCTGTATGCTGGGTGCGCTTTCTGCACATTTTGTTGGAATGCGGTACCACAAGCATGGTTATTTTTATAAACAATATGCTTCATGGATCAAAATATTCTTAAAAATTTGTAGTGCATACAGTAATAGTTATTTTTGTACGTTTAGTGGAAAAAATAGAGTTGAGCTTACCTAGCGTATACAATTTTTGTGTACAGGGGTGTTTCTGTGAGGAGAATGTATGCATAGTGTTATTTTACTTGTAGAAGACGAGGAAGATGTTTTAAAAGCGAATACAAGGCTTTTGGAGCGTCGTGGGCATACTGTTTTTACGGCGCAAACGGTGAAATCGGCCATGGAGCTTCTTTCACGATATATACCACATTTGCTTATTTTAGATGTTATGCTTCCCGATGGTAGTGGATATGATATTTGTAGAAAATTTCGTCAAATATCTGATAATCCGGTTGTTTTTTTATCAGCCAAGGGAAATACACAGGATAAGGTGGAAGGGTTAAAACTTGGCGCAGACTACTACTTAACCAAGCCGTACAGCTTTGATGAACTTTTTGCCATCATTGAAAGATTATTGGATCGCGAACAAAAAAATGCGCAAAAATACAGTATACCCCTTTCTGTGGGCGGGCTTGAATTACATTTAGCTTCCTCTGTCGTAACATTGCACGGAACCCCTCTTTTGCTTACTAAGACAGAATATGCTATTTTATCCATGCTCATGCAAAGTGCTAATAAAGAAATTTGCAGTGAAGAGTTGTATAAAACGGTATGGAATACCGATGTGAATGCCAATAAAAATGTACTCAAAACACATATTTCAAGATTACGCCAAAAAATTGATTGTGAAAATTCCGATGTGTATGATATTCGTGCTAGTTATGGTAAGGGCTATAGTCTTGTGGTCTTTTAAGCTGTGCCTAGAAGTTTTAGCATGAATAGGGACTTTGGGTGCAGATAAGTAAAATAAACACTGTTTATGGAGGTTTTATGCGTTTTGTAGTACATGTTTTTTGTATGATGTTTTTCTTGGTATGTGGGCAAAATTCTTGGGCAAATGATCTTGTAGAAGCGGCTGGTGAAGGTGATGTAGCAAAAGTCACAGCCCTATTGAAAAAAAATGTTGCCGTGGATACAAGGGGTGATGAAGGAAATACTGCACTCATACAGGCAGTGCGTGAAGGCTCTCTGGATGTGGTACGTGTACTTGTTGAACATAAGGCTGATGTGAATGCTAAGAACGAATATGGCTACACACCACTTCTTTTTTCTACTTCTGACGGTGACTGGAACATTACAAAATTCTTGCTGGAAAATAAGGCAGATGTGCATGTACGAGGAACAAGCAATACCGATACGCCTCTTTTACATGCAGCCCATCATCATAATGTAGCCTTATTGCCTTTGTTAATACAATACGGTGCCAATATACATGATAAAACTGAAACCGGAAGCACAGCCCTTCATGTTGCAGCTTCCGGCGGACGCGTGGAAAGCGTGCAGCTCCTTTTAGATAAAGGTCTGGATATTAATGCTCGTAATAAGTACGGGAATACGCCGCTTATAGAAGCTGTTGATAGTTATATAGTTAGGTATAATCACCATGGTGCTGTAGGTGATTATGAAGGAACCATAAAGCTTTTATTGGAAAATAAGGCTGATCCCAATATAAAGAATAGCGAAGGGTATACGGCTTTAGATATGGCAAAAGGATTTGCGCCCAATATAGATGATATTGTGGAAATGCTGCAGAAGTACGGTGCTAAAGAATAACATTTATAGTAACGAATGAGTTATTATGACGTTTCCGTTATGAGTGTAAGCTTGTGACGGAAACTTTTTTTAGAACCTGTACAGTATTATCTGCAGGAAGGTATAGGGATATATACCCTTCCTGCAGATAAAAGACTCCTGCATAATTCATTATGTGGAATCTTTTGGAGCGTTGACGATAGTCAATGTGACCAAAAAACAAGAGTAAGCGCAATTCACTTG
>CAYJNA010000149.1:0-4450 GCA_964371225.1 uncultured Desulfovibrionaceae bacterium | reverse complement strand
GTACTTTTCAAGTAAGCCCTCAGCTTGACATGTAAAACTTTCCTCTGTAAGAAAGCCTATACCCTCCATCTGCGATGCAACAAATTGTATTTTAAGTAGTTATATGTGTATGTTGCATTTAGGGATGGAAAATGTGAGGATTTCATGCAAGCAGAACTTTCTATTTTATCTCAAATTGATACCTGGCAAATTGTCGTTTTTATGGCGGCAGTGCTTTTTTTCCTTTGGTTTGACTTACACAGTCACCATGATGATAAGCCTATTACAGCGAAAAACGCCCTCATGTGGACAAGCCTTTGGGTTGTTCTTTCCATGATTTTTGCTTTTTATATTTGGCAAAGCTTTGGTGCGCACCCAGCGCAAAACTTCTTGGCGGGCTATTTGCTTGAACTGTCACTGGCGGTAGATAACCTCTTTGTTATCATGGCTATTTTTACTTCCTTTGGGGTAAAAGACGAATACCAGCACCGTGTGCTTTATTACGGCATTTTAGGCGCGCTGGTCATGCGTTTTATCTTTATTGTGGCCGGTACCAGCCTTGTGGCATACTTTGGCGCTTACGCTTTGGGGGTATTTGGTATCTTTATTCTATGGACGGCCTTCAAAATGTGGCAACATATGGGCGCAGAAAATAAAGAAATTGAAGACTTTTCCCAGCACTGGGCTGTGCGCTTAACGCAGCGTTTTATCCCCATTCATCCCCGCATTGAAGGGCATGACTTCTTTGTTCGTGTAAATCCTGACGGCACTATGGCTCAAGAAAATGGCTTGTTAAAAGCTACACCGTTGTTCCTTTGTCTTATGGTGGTGGAAATTTCAGATGTGCTTTTTGCCTTTGACTCTGTGCCGGCTATCATTGCCATCACCACAGACCCCTTCATTGTGTATACATCAAATATTTTTGCCATACTTGGTTTACGTTCTATGTATTTTCTCTTGGCAGCAGCCAAGCGTTATTTACGTCACTTAGAAAAAAGCGTCATTGCCATCTTGGTTTTCATTGGCATAAAGATGATGCTCATGGTTACAGGCACCATTCACTTACCAGCCATGGTAAGCCTTGGCGTGGTGGGCTCTTTACTCTTCTTGGGCATTGCGGCGTCTTTCATACCGCAAAAAGACAAAGCCGAGTAAACATTCTGGTATCTTTTTTGAGCTCTGTCCCTTGCGTACAGTAAGAGGCAGAGCTTTTTTTATGTTTTCTTATAATTTTTTCTTGAAAAAGCTTTATTACGACTTTTCTTGAAATGTTATAATATTTCAAGAAGAAAAAATATGAGTGAAAAACTATGGTTTGATTTAAGTGTGCATAAGTTGCAAAAAAGTTAAAAAAACTTTGCTTACCCCCCTAGACGAATGTGCAAGGTGAATTATTTTTCTTCCTGTGAAGAGTAAAAGCTTTTCACACAGGCAAAAGCACAGGTTCTGTGATTTTTTTTTGCACACCAGTAATTTCACTTGGTGTAACTGGCCAAAAAACCCGCATGGGTATTTTATATATGTGATGATTTCCGAGGAGGAATTTTTTATGTCTAAGATTATAGGTATTGACCTTGGTACCACCAACTCTTGTGTGTACGTTATGGAAGGCAAAGATCCTAAGTGCATTACTAACCCTGAAGGCGGTCGTACTACCCCTTCCGTGGTAGCCTTCACTGACAAAGAACGCCTTGTGGGCGAAATTGCCAAGCGTCAAGCTGTAACTAACCCTGAACGCACTATTTTTGCAGTAAAGCGTCTTATGGGACGCCGTTTTGATACTCCTGAAGTGACTCGCTGGAAAGAACATAGCCCTTACAGCATTGTGGGCGCCAGCAATGGTGACGCTGCCGTTGAAGTGGACGGCCGCACATATAGCGCTCCTGAAGTTTCCGCCATGCTTTTGGCAAAGTTGAAAGCTGACGCAGAAACCTATCTTGGTGAAACTGTGTCTGAAGCAGTTATCACTGTGCCAGCGTACTTTAACGATGCACAGCGCCAAGCTACCAAAGACGCCGGCCGTATTGCTGGTTTGGAAGTAAAACGTATCATCAACGAGCCTACAGCTGCTTCTTTAGCTTATGGTTTTGACCGTAAAGCCAATGAAAAAATTGCTGTATTCGACTTGGGTGGCGGTACATTCGATATTTCCATTTTGGAAGTGGGTGATAATGTAGTAGAAGTACGTGCCACCAATGGTGACACCTTCCTTGGCGGTGAAGACTTTGACCAAGCTGTCATTAACTTCTTGGTACAAGAATTTAAGAAAGAAAATGGTATTGATTTAGCTCAAGACCGTATGGCTTTACAACGCCTTAAAGAATCTGCTGAAAAGGCTAAGAAAGACCTTTCCACCTCCATGGAAACAGAAGTAAACTTGCCCTTTATCACTGCAGACCAAAATGGCCCCAAACACCTTTTGGTAAAAATTACTCGTAGCCAATTGGAACAATTGGTAGAAGCTTTGGTAGATCGTACCATTGAACCTTGCCGTAAAGCTCTTTCTGATGCTGGCCTTAGCGCCAATCAAATTGATGAAGTGGTGCTTGTAGGTGGTATGACACGTATGCCTCTTGTGCAGAAGAAAGTGGGTGAGTTCTTTGGTAAAGAACCCAACCGTACTGTGAACCCTGACGAAGTAGTAGCCATGGGCGCCGCCATTCAAGGTGGTATCCTTGCCGGTGATGTAAAAGACGTTCTTCTTCTTGACGTAACGCCTCTTTCCCTAGGTATTGAAACCATGGGCGGCGTGTTTACTAAACTTATTGAACGTAACACCACCATTCCTACACGTAAGAGCAATACCTTTACCACTGCTGCTGACAATCAACCTTCCGTGTCCATTCACGTATTACAAGGTGAACGTCCCATGGCATCAGACAATATGACTAAGGCGCGTTTTGACCTTACAGGCATTCCACCAGCACCACGCGGCGTGCCACAAATTGAAGTGTCTTTTGATATTGACGCCAACGGCATTGTAAACGTATCTGCTAAAGATTTAGGTACAGGTAAAGAGCAATCTATTAAAATTACCGACTCCTCAGGTCTTTCCGAAGACGATATCCAACGTCTTGTACGCGAAGCTGAAGCTCATGCCGGCGATGATAAGAAAAAGCAAGAACTTATTGAAGCTCGTAACAATGCCGATAGCCTTATTTATGGCACAGAAAAGAGCCTTAAGGACTTGGGCGAAAAGGCCGATGCTGCCATGAAGAGCGATATTGAAGGTAAAATTGCTGCCCTTCGCGGTCTTATGGAAGGCGAAGATGCTGCTGCCATCAAAGCAAGCACTGAAGAACTGGCTCAAGCTTCACATAAGCTTGCTGAACTTCTTTATCAACAACAAGGTGCCGGCGCAGAAGGTGCTGAAGGCGCCGGTTGTGCAGGTGGCGGTTGCGGCGGTGCTGAAGCCGGTGCTAAGCAAGACGATGATGTTGTAGACGCTGAATATACCGAAGTAAAAAAATAAGCCTTTATTAAAGGGTGTATGCCCGCGTAATACATAAAGTGAGGGGAAGAGAAATCTTCCCCTTTTGTATTTTAAGAGGCTACAAGGTTGTGATTTATTTGACATCTGCCATAAAATCTATACACTAGAGTGAGTAAAAATAAAAGGAGGGCTGGTTCGGCATTTGTTTGTAGTTTATGGTTAAAGCGGAAAATTTTGTTTGTACTGGTGGAAAGAAATATAATTTTCTTATTAGGAATTACTTGCAATAAGAATAAAAATTTTCTATACTGCCTTTACACAACGCGTGACACACACGCACAAACAAAGCAAATAATCTTAGGAGAAAAAATAATGAAATCTTTAAAAGGTACACAAACTGAAAAAAATATTCTTACGGCTTTTTCTGGCGAATCCCAAGCTCGTAACCGTTATGATTTCTTTTCTTCTCAGGCAAAAAAAGATGGCTTCCGCTTAGTGGAAGAAGTCTTTGCCGAAACAGCATCTCAAGAAAAAGAACATGCTAAGCGTCTTTTTAAATTTCTCGAAGGTGGGGAAGTGGAAATAGTGGGCGCTTTTCCTGCCGGTATTATTGATACCACAGAAGTCAATTTGATAGCTTCAGCCGCCGGCGAAAAGCATGAATATGAGCATATGTACCCTGAAATGGCTGCCATTGCTGAAAAAGAAGGCTTTGGAGTTGTTGCCGCTGTTATGCGTAATATTGCCATTGCAGAAGAATTCCATGAAAGACGTTTCCTTATGCTTGCCAAGGAAATTCGTGAAGCCAGCATGTTTAAGCAAGCGCAACCCGTTATTTGGCGCTGTCTCAACTGCGGATGGTTACATGAGGGTAGCGATGCTCCTAACCTTTGTGGCGCCTGTGCACATCCTACAGCACACTTTGAAGTGCTGTATCATACCTATGGCTAGACGTATTGCTGTTTGAACTTTTAGTTTTTTTGTGCCGCTTGTGATTGCTTTGCATGTACAGGCGGCACATTTTTTATATGATATGGC
>CAYJNA010000148.1:0-4522 GCA_964371225.1 uncultured Desulfovibrionaceae bacterium | reverse complement strand
CCAGAAAGCTCAAGCAAGGGCGTATCTGTTTTATGTACTTCCTTGTTGCTGCATACTCTTTTTTCACTTTGTACTTGTTGCTCTAAAAGATGCGGTGTTGAGGGTGCCAAATGTGTTATTTGCTCCTCACCAAAAATGAAGCGACATATATCATGCTCCAATTGCTTTATGCTATGACAATGCTTGGCTTCTGCTATGGCTTCATGTGAAATTTCAGCTACTTTTTTCCCTTGACGCACAATAGTCATGCAATCAGATATGGCTATAGCTTCTTGTAATTTATGAGTAATATAAAGAATAGTATGCTTATTTTTGGCAAGCTTTTGTATAATGACACCTAAGCGTTTTGCTTCTTCAAAAGACAAAAGAGCCGTTGCTTCATCAAAAACAAGGATTTTTTGTTTATGCCAAAGCGCACGCATGATTTCTAGATATTGCTGCTGCCCCAAACTTAAGTTTTTAACATACTGGTCTGGCTTAATAGACACAGCAAGCAAGTCTGAAAGCTCTTCATAACGCGACAGAAAGCTTTTTGTTGTAAACCTCTTCCACCAAGCACAGCCCAACAATAAATTTTCCATGACGGTCAATTCTGGCACCAAGAGCGGATGCTGAAACACCACTCCAATGCCATAGTGCAAGCTTTTTTGAGGAGAATGCACGCGGGCAGCCTTGCCCGCAATGCGAATCTCCCCTGCTGTGGGAAGGTAAAAACCAGACAAGAGCCCTACCAGCGTTGACTTGCCCGCACCATTTTCACCTAGTAAAGTATGTACTTCTCCCTCTTTGCAAGTGAAGTTTACTTGCGATAAAGCCTGTGTTTCAGAAAAATTTTTAGTAATATTATGAAACGATATATCGGGCATGATGCGGCATCTTATGGGGAAAATTATTTAACACTTTGCACAAGACTATGCACAGGCGCCACTTCATATTTTTTTTCAACCACAATTTTACCGTTAACGATATCATTATGTAATGCCATAACTTCCTTCCATATATCTTCAGGAATATGGGGAGATTTTAATAAGTATGTGGATTTATCTTGCAAGTTCAGCTCATAGAAATTTTGCCCAAAAGAGCCCTTTTGTAAGTCAGTAATAATTTTTGTAAAAACTGGTACAAAATCCCAAACAACAGCAGAAAGCAAATGCCCTTTATCAATGGGAGATTTATCGCCAATGACATCGATAAACCATACTTTCCCACCATCCTGAGCTTTATTGCTTTCAATGGCTTGTAACATACCAAAACTGGAACCATTTCCTTGACCTAAAATAACATCAGCTCCTGTGGCTATCACTGCCTCTGTAACGCGTTTTGCGCCGGTGGCATCCGCATAGGCGGCAGGGCCAATGACAGCATAATGAATTTTTACACTTGGATTATGCTTTTGCGCTCCCATAATGAAGGCATAAGAATGCGCATTCCATGCAGGTGGCTCCCCAGACGTTACAATGCCAATAGTATTACTGCGTGTCATTTTCGCAGCCAGATAACCGGCTAAATAGGCAGCTTCATGTCCTGAGGCTGTGTAATCTGCAATGAGCTCTTTTTGTGCTAACTGGGGCTGATCCACAATAGCCACAGGTATTTTTGTTTCTTTTGCTATTTCAGCACCGGCAGTGTTGTATCCTCCTGCATGAGCCAAAATCAATTCAACGCCATAGGCCGCAAGTTCACGCATATTAGAGCGAATATCTCCATAGCCTAAACCTTGCGCCACCATCACAGTAAGCCCCATGGCTTTTGCTACTTTTTCTGCAGCAACAATACCCTGCTGATTCCAACCAAAATCCGTCCCTTGTTCAGGTGTCATAATGGCAAAAGTCTTAATTGCTTTTTGTTCAGCTGCAGAAGGTACTGCACTTGTAAAGATAAAAATAAAACACGATACAGTATAAAAAAGTGATTTCCAAAACATTGCTTTCATTCCTTTGAAAAATTGGTGTATTTTATACAAATATTTTAAACTCTTGGTGTAATACAAATCATAAAACACCTAGCTTAAAATATTAGTCATACACCGCGTAAATTATACCGTACATACGTGTGAAAAGCAAGTATGATTTTATGAACGATGGTAAAGATAAGCAAAGCAAATTCTTGAAGAATCTTCTCTGCTTTGTCCTTATGACATGCCCCTATTAGTCCTTACAAAAATCATTTTTTCTCGGGCAATGCAAAAGCAGGATTGTCTTCCTGAAAAGGAGAGCATAACAAGCTGATACTACTACGTGCATAATATTTTGTTATTTTTATTTTATCGCACGTTTACATGTTTCATCGAGGAACTCCTTATATAACAGATTGCATTGAAAGCTTTTTTTCGCTACACTTCTCGCTGTTTGTAATACTAAGACAAGGACATAGATTCCCTGTAACACTTAGAGAAAGACTTTTGTTGAAACTTTCCTCACTCTCTCCCGATTACGAGTAGCATTCTATACACGAGTACTATTATGAAAGAATATCAAGTTGTCATCATTGGCGGCGGAGCTACGGGTATTGGCATACTTAGAGACTTAAGCATGCGCGGTATCAAAGCTTTACTTTTAGAGCAAGGTGGCCTTGCCCACGGCACTTCTTCGCGTTTTCACGGCCTCTTACATAGCGGAGCGCGTTATGTCATGGGGGACAGTGAGTCTGCCCGTGAGTGCATCGAAGAAAACATGCTTTTACGCAAAATGTGTAAACAATGCGTGGAAGAAACCGAGGGATTTTTTGTACAAACGGCTGAAGATCCCACAGAATTTATTGCCCCTTGGGTTGAGGGTTGCGCTGCGGCCGGCATTGAAGCCATTGCCCTTGATGTGGCTGAAGCAAGACGTTTAGAGCCCAATCTTGCCCCTGATATCAAAACTGTTTACCGCGTACCCGACTCCTGCATAGACGGTTTTCGCCTTGTGTGGCACAATGCCGCCGCCGCAAGACGCCACGGCAGTGATTTTTTGACCTACCATAAGGTAGTAGGCATTAAAACAGCCAATGGCGCTGTGCAAGGTGTACAAGTGCAAAACACCCGCACCCAAGAAGAATTTTTTGTAGCATGTCAGTATATTGTCAATGCTGCCGGCTCTTGGTGCGGGGAAATTGCTCAAATGGCCGGTCTTGACGTGGAGGTTTCCCCAGACCGCGGCACACTCATCGTTTTTAACTATCGCTTTACTTCGCGCGTAATCAATCGCCTGCATAAAAGCTCCGATGGAGATATTTTTGTTCCTCACGGTTCCGTGACCATTTTGGGCACCACGTCCAGCCCTGCAAAAAGCCCTGCTGACACGCGCCCCACCAGTGCCGAAGTATTGCGCCTTTTAGAGATAGGCAAACCCCTTTTCCCGCATATTGAGGAATATCGCATTTTGCGCGCCTTTGCCGGCACACGTCCTCTTTATACCCCCAGTGGTGCTTCTGGTCGCTCTGCCAGCCGTAACTTCCACATTGTGGATCACAGCCAAGAAGGTCTTACGGGTTTTGGCAGTATTTTTGGTGGCAAACTCACCACCTACAGACTTATGGCAGAAAAAATGTCCGACCTTGTTTGTCAGCATTTGGCAGTCACAAAACCATGCCGCACCGCCATAGAGCCCTTGGTGTCAGAATTAGACATACACACACGTGCGCAAGTGCAAAAAATCTTCCCTGGGCAAGATTTACGTCTTGTGGAAGATCGCTTAGGCGATGCACTTGTTACCATGGCCGAAGACAGTGAAGCGTATATCACCGCCGAGGGCAAAGCCAAAAATGATTTTTTATGCGAATGTGAAATGGTCAGCACTGCCGAAGTATTGCATGTGGCACGCGATGAAGCCACCCATAGCCTCACCGATATTCGTTTGCGTACGCGTCTTGGTATGGGCACATGCCAAGGTATTTTCTGTTCTTTGCGTACCATTGGTGCCCTCACCGAACATGATATTCCCTTACAACTCTCCCCCACCCATAATTTACGTTCTTTCTTAAATGAACGTTGGAAGGGGCTACGCCCTGCCCTTTGGGGAATGCAGCTAAAAGAATTAGAATTGGGGCGCGCCATCTACGCCGCCACATTAAATATTGACGGAGCAAGCCATGAGCAAGCAGAATAAACCCCATGTTCTTGTGGTGGGTATGGGCATAGCCGGTTTAATGGCGGCCTATACCGCCGCCCAAAGAGGGAAAAGCGTTACCCTTCTTGGTGCAGGTCTTGGCGCACTTTCCATTGCCAGTGGCTGTATAGATGTTTTAGGCTATGTGCAAAATGAAGCTGATACCAGCATGAAAGCGGTGCAAAGACCTTTAGACGCTTTGGCAAGCCTTCCTAAAGAACATCCCTATAGCATTATAGGTCGTGATGCTGTGGAAAGCGCCTTACACGCCATGCAAGAATTGTGTAGCACGCACGGGGCTGAAATCCTCGTGCAAAGCAATAAAAACACCTGGGTTCCCACCATTATTGGCACCTTAAAGCCCACCTATATGTACCCTGCCGCCAGTGATTCTGCCCCCATTTTTGCCGCTAAGCGTGTGCTAATAGCTTCAG
>CAYJNA010000147.1:0-4535 GCA_964371225.1 uncultured Desulfovibrionaceae bacterium | reverse complement strand
GGTAGTAAGGGTAGAAGTATTGGTCCATACGACCGTTAGATACGGTGGTACCGGTTTTTTGCTCAATACGGGAGAACATTTGAGTGAACCATTGGCTTTGTACGGCTTCGTAGAAGTTACGAGCTGGGTTGCCAGGTACGTGCTCAGCGTTTTCAGCCATGAGCAAGAGTTCTGCTTTACGAGCAGGATCAGATTCTTTAGCAGCCATTTCACGAGCAAGAACAGCGTGACGCTTGGCCCAAAGTACGATAGCTTCACAAACGATAACTACGGACTCAAGGAAAGGTTTCTTTTCTACGTTGTCGATGGGGCTGTTAGGATCAAGAGCAGCAATCTTTTCAAGAGCTTCTTCACGAATGCCGTTGAAACCGCGCTTTAAGATTTTTTCGTAGTCATGTACCCACTGAATGGAAGAACGGAAAGAAGAAGTTTCGTTCACGATAAAGCGGGAGATAAGACCTTCTGGATCGTCATAAGTAAGCTTATGAATTTCAGGAGGAAGAGCTGCATTTAAAGCTTCATGATATGTTTTACCCTTCCAGTAAGGAGCGATTTCGTTAATTACGCGCTCAGCATCTTCTGCAGTAATGGTAGCAGGAGAAGTTTCGCGGGAAGGAAGTTCACGTACGGCGATATCAAGGAAGTCACCGTCAAGTTCAGGGTAGAGGATACCATAACGGCCATCGCAACCACCGCGACCAAGGAGTAACTGATGGTCTTGCACATAAACAGTCATGTTTTGTGCAATGTGCATCATAGCTTTGGCCCAACGCAAGGAAAGGTGTTGACCTTCGGTTTGCTTCATGGACTCGGTGAAATATAAAGCGCGTTCAATATCGATGCGGGGCTTTTGGTTTTCAAAACGCTCAAGCATGGTGAAAACGCGCTTGTGTGTTTTACGATAGCGGTCTTCTTTACCCTCGATACGATCTTGTAAGCGTTGTTCTTGCGGGGAAACGCAATCACATGAATATTGACTCATGGTTGACTCCTTAAAGGCTGTTACATTTTTTAGCGTTATACGTATTCTTGACCAAATTACATTGGACTGCTATTATAATGGATTCCAATTCCATTTGTTACCACAGCAATGTTTTTTTGGGCCACCAATTTTTTTTGGGACGAAGTTATGAAAGAGCATTTTACATGCTAATTTCTTTGTTTCGCCTCGTTGATACTTGTATTGCATTCCTCGTGCCAGAATGTGTAAAATATGAAAAAAGTGAACTATTACATGCTGTTTACAATTTGTTTCAAAAAGTGCAGATTGTGAAAAAAGTAATTTGTTGCAATTTTGCATCTAATAAAAGTCATTCTTGAAAAAGTCTTTGTATAATGTTGCAAAAGTGAGACTGTATTGGCGAAGAGTCTTTTTTTGCATGTTGCAAATTTGCGATTCATCATTTTTCACATTTTTTTATAGTTGCAATTTTGAGACAAAAATCACAATCACCATGCAATGCACCCTTTTTGCGGTGCATTTTTGCATTAAAAAGGGCAAATGAAAAGAATAAAAATAATAAAAACTATTTTATTTTAAGTAGTTATATAATAATATGCTTTATATTTGAGAAAATTGTTGCAAAATGTGCATAAAATTTGTTAGATGATAAAACGTCTAGTTTGTGCTTAAGTCGCCCCTTATTCTGTAAGGGGTCTATTGTTTAACGAAAAGTATTTTTTAGGAGATGTTAATGAAGGTTTCTTCCATTCTCAAAGTAGCCCTTATGGCTAGCATGGTTTTAGGTTTGAACGTTTCTAACGCTATGGCAGAAAGACCCATGACCTTACGTTTAGGTCACCCTATGGCTCCAGGTAACAACGTTACTGTAGGTTACGAAAAATTTAAGGAAATCCTTGAAGAGAAGAGTGGCGGCAAAATTAAGCTTCGTATTTTCGGTAACTCCCAATTAGGTAACGACCGTGTAACCACTGAGGCTGCTCAAGCCGGTACTTTGGATATGACTTCTAGCTCTACTCCAAACATGGCTTCTTTCACCAAAGATTACATGGTATTTGACTTACCCTTCATTACCTCTCCTGCTAACCAAGAAAAATTATACAAAGCTTTGGATGATGGCGAGTTAGGTCAAGCCCTTCGCGCTGTGGCCAACAAAATCGGCTTAGAAATCATCATGTTCTCTGAGTTCGGTTACCGTAACTTTGTATCTACCGATAAGCCCATCAAAACTGTGGCTGACCTTGCTGGTTTAAAGATTCGTACCACCGACTCTCCTGTAGAAGTAGGCGTAGCTACTGCTCTTAAAATGAACCCAGCTCCCATTGCATGGGGTGAAGTTTACACCGCATTGCAACAAGGTACCGTAGATGCAGAAGGTAACACTTTCTCCCTCTTAAACGATGCTAAGCACACTGAAGTATTAAAGTATGCCATGGACTCTGGCCATAACTACTGCATGCACATTCTCATGATCAACAAAGAAAAGTGGGACAAAATGACCCCTGAGCAACAAAAGATCATGCGTGAATCCGCTAAAGAAGCCGAAGCATGGCAACGTGCTGAATCCATTGTGCTTGAAAAGAAAGCATGGGACGCCTTCAAAGAGCGTGGCATTGAAATCACCATGTTGCCTGCTGAAGAGCATGCTAAGCTTCGTGAAATGACCAAGCCTGTATTTGATGAATTTGCTAAGCAAATTGATCCTAAGCTTGTTCAATTAATGATTGAATCTCAAAAGTAGTTTTTTTAAAGCCCCTACGGGTGACCGTGGGGGCTTTTGTTTTTTTACTACATACCTCAAATTTAATCTAAAAAATATAGTGTTTAGGAGGATACATGAGCAATGTAGCTGATGTACAGTCCGCGCCATCGCGCGGCATTTTATCTTGGCTTGATGATAATTTTGAAAAAGTATTCTTGGTAACGGGCTTGCTCTCCATTATCGCATTTATTTCTTTTCAAACTTTTTACCGTTATATTATACCTTTATTTTCTGATTCTGCCGGTGCTGCCGTGTGGACAGAAGAACTTTCCCGTTATATATTTATTTGGATATCCTACCTTGCTCTTCCTGTAGCTATTAAACATCGTTCTTCCATTCGTGTTGATATTATTCACGATAAATTACCCGAGCGTTGGCTTAATGCCAGCTGGATTGTTATTGATTTGTGTTTCCTTGCTCTTACCTTAGTTATTATGGATACAGGCATGGCACAAATTGAGCGTCTTATTAAATTCCCGCAATTTACTACGGCATTAAATATGCCCTTTATTATCCCTTACCTTATTTTGCCTTTTGGCTTTGGTCTTATGACCTTACGTATTTTGCAAGTAATGTACAAGCAAATTCGCCTTTGTGGCTTTGTGGATACCTTGTGGGCCATTGGTTTTACCGCTTTACTTGTGTCTCCCATTATTAGCGGTTTTGGTGTTGATTCTGCCTTCCCTTATTTTTATGTTGAGTTCAGATATCTTGACCCCATTCCTGTTCTTTTTGGTTACTTTGTGCTTTTCTGCATTTGCGGCGTGCCCATTGCTATCTCCTTAGGTTTATCCACTCTTGCCACCATCTTGTGTGCAGAAACCTTACCTATTGAATATATGGCTCAAGTTGCCTTTACCTCCATTGATGCTTTCCCCATCATGGCTATTCCTTTCTTTATTGCGGCCGGTGTTTTCATGGGTGCAGGCGGTCTTTCTGAGCGTTTACTTTCCATGGCAGACGAAATGCTGGGCGGCTTACATGGCGGCATGGCTCTTGCAACTGTTGCCACGTGTATGTTTTTCGGAGCTATTTCCGGTTCCGGTCCGGCTACGGTGGCCGCCATTGGCGCGCTAACCATCCCTGCCATGATTGAGCGCGGCTATGATAAATACTTTGCTTGTGCGCTTGTGGCAGCCTCCGGTGCTATCGGTGTTATGATTCCGCCTTCTAATCCCTTCGTTGTATACGGTGTATCTGCGCAGGTTTCCGTAGGTGATTTATTCATCGGTGGTATTGTACCAGGCATACTTACTGGTTTAGTGCTTATGGCTTACGCATACTTTGTATCTCGTAAGAATAATTGGAAGGGCGAAGATCGTCCTCGTACAGCTGGTACCATTGTCAAGGCCGTTTGGGATGCCAAATGGGCACTCATGGTGCCTGTAATTGTTCTTGGTGGTATTTATGGTGGTCTTATGACCCCCACTGAAGCTGCCGCTGTGGCTGCTTTGTACGGTCTTCTTGTGGGCATGTGTGTTTATAAAGAGATTAACTTTAAGAAACTTTTGGAATGCTGCGTCGACGCATGTTCCACCTCTTCGGTAATTATTGTTCTTATGGCCATGGCTACCTTATTCGGTAACATTATGACCATTGAAGATGTGCCTGGCACCATTGCCCGCACCATCTTATCCATTACCGAAAACAAGTTCCTTATTCTCTTGTTAATCAACGTATTGCTCATTATTGTGGGAACGTTCATGGAAGCCTTAGCTGCCATTGTAATTTTAACACCTATTTTATTGCCTGTGGTGGTTGGTGTGGGCGTAGATCCGCTGCACTTTGGTATCGTTATGGTAGTAAACTTGG
>CAYJNA010000146.1:0-4622 GCA_964371225.1 uncultured Desulfovibrionaceae bacterium | reverse complement strand
TTCAAGTTAGGTGTATATATCTTTGGGCTTCAATAATTTGACGACACTATCTAAGCAAATGGCAGAAAAGAATTACACCAGCAAAGATTATATGACCATGTCCTTTTCCATTGCCGAAGAAGAAGTAGCCACCATTGGCGCAGAGATTTTAAAAGATCACCTTGTGTCTTGGAACTACTACCAAACCACAGACACGCCTGAAAATGCCGCTTTTGTAAAAGCCTATAAAGCCGCCTTTGGGGATAAGCGCGTCACTTCCGACCCTGTGGAAGCCGCCTATGACGCCGTGTACTTGTGGAAAGCCGCGGTGGAAAAAGCCGGAAGCTTTGATGTGGATAAGGTGCTTGCTGCCATTCGCGCCGGAGGCATTTCTTTTAAAGCTCCTGAAGGCATAGTCACCATCAATGCGAAAAATCAGCACTTAGCCAAGCCCGTGCGCGTGGGTAAAGTGGGCAGTGACGGCCTCATCTACGAAGTTTTTGCCACAAAAACACCCGTAGAACCAGACCCATATTTGAGCACCTATGAGTGGGCTAAGGCCATTCAAGTAAAATAACAGGCTATCCCAACAGTGCAATCTACTTCGTCTTCCTCATGTCTTACACTTTTTTAACAGCCTGTAGAAAAAGGGTACACGTGATACTTTGTAGGGAGATTTTTAAGCAGCTTGATGAGCTTTAGCCAAGTCGGGGCATGCAGGCACGGCTTGGTTAAAGCTTCCAAGTGACAGTATGTAAAGCATAGGGAAGAGAGAAAAATTTTATGGAACAGTTAATCACCACCATTTTTAATAGCTTAAGTTTAAGCTCAATAATATTGCTCACCTCCATAGGCCTTGCCATTACCTTTGGTCTTATGAAGGTTATCAACATGGCGCACGGTGAATTTGTCATGATTGGCGCCTATATGACCTTTGTGGTACAGCAATGCTTTAAAGCCTTTCTTCCGCCGGAAATGCTTTTTCTCTACTATCTCATGGCCATACCCGTGGCTTTCCTCGTGGCTTTTGCCATTGGTTCTTTACTGGAAAAAATTGTCATCTCCAACCTATACGGGCGCGAAATTGACAGCTTGCTGGCTACCTTTGGGGTAAGCCTCATTCTGCAGCAATTGGTGCGTACTCTTTTTGGCGCTCAAGGGGTCAATGTGGAGGCTCCTTCTTTTCTTCATGGCGGCCTTTCTGTTATGGATATGACTTTTTCGTATAACAGGCTATTCATCATTATCCTTGTGCTTCTCAGCCTCTTTTTACTGTGGTTTGTGCTCTTTCGTATGAATTTTGGTAAGCAGATGCGCGCCGTTATGCAACATAGACCCATGGCGCAATGCATGGGCATCAATTCGCGCAAAGTGGATAATATCACCTTTTCTCTGGGCTGCGGCCTTGCCGGCATTGCGGGATGTTCCGTGGCTTTGCTGGGCTCCATCGACGCCACTGTGGGACAAAGCTACATAGTGAACTCCTTCATGGCTGTGGTGCTAGGCGGTGTAGGCAAGCTTCTCGGAACTATTTTAGCTTCCATCATGATTGGTTTTACCAGTATATTTACAGAAATTTATACTTCCTCTTCCATTGCCAAGGCCATTGTGCTTTTACTGGTAGTAACCATATTGCAAAAACGTCCACAAGGGCTTTTTGTAGTTAAAAGTAGATCCTTAGATGATTAACAGTAAAAATACTATTTTTGCCAACAATTGTTATAAAGTAAACTGTTAGGATAGAGTATGAAATGTTTACAACATATGCACGATAAGATTTTTCTTTTGTTCCTTGTATGCCTGTGCAGCGCGCCTGTGCTTTTACACCTTGGCATTATTCAAAGCACGTCCACCGTACTCTTTATTGGCAAGTGTATAGCCTTTTGTATTCTGGTCATAGGGCTTGATCTTATTTGGGGCTATACCGGCATACTCAGCCTAGGGCATGGGCTATATTTTGCCCTTGGCGGATATGCCATGGCCATGTACTTGAAACTTCAGGCCACAGGCGGTGAAATTGCCGACTTTATGTTCATAGGCGGTTTAAAAGAACTCCCCCTTGTGTGGCTGCCTTTTCAATCTTCCATACTGACCACAGCACTTATTATTCTTATTCCTGCGGCGGTGGCCGGCATTATTGGCTACTTTATCTTTAGAAATAGAGTAAAAGGTGTGTACTTTTCCATTATCTCACAAGCCCTCACATGGGCTGCCTATTCCATATTCATTGCCCTTTCACCGTATACCAATGGTAATACCGGTATTACAGAAATAAAATCCATCTTTGGCAGTATCAAGGGCAAATCCAATGTGGATAATATGCTCTTGCTCTTTTACGGGGCAACGCTTCTTTTGGCCATAACCTATTTTGTGGCGCGCTATCTTGTGAACAGCAAATTTGGTAAAATATTGATAGCCATTCGTGATGGCGAAAACAGAACCTATTTTTCCGGCTACAAGGTCAGTCATTATAAAAACTTTGTCTATGTGCTTTCGGCCATTTTTGCTGGCCTTGGCGGCGCCGTTTTTGTGAATTTTAACGGTAGCATAACCCCTTCACAAATGACCATAGCCTATTCCATCATGATGGTTATTTGGATAGCCATTGGCGGGCGCGGTACTTTGCTTGGTGCGGTGTGCGGTGTGTTTTTGGTGAATTTGTGTGAATACAATATCAGCTCAGGCAGCATGGTAGAATTGTGGCAATATATCATCGGCGTGGCCTTTTGTGTGACCATTATTTACTTTAAAGGCGGCATTGTGGGTACCCTCACCGATTTTTTCCAAAATAAAAAAGCAAAACTCATCGCAAAGTAGAGAGTATACGCCATGAATATTACGCCAAATACCAACGATACCATTTTAGATATTAAAAATATTTCCGTAAGCTTTGATGGTTTTTATGCCCTCACCGACGTGAAAGCCGAAGTGCAACGCCACAGCATACATTTTTTCATCGGCCCCAATGGCGCAGGAAAAACCACCCTGCTGGATATTATTTGTGCCAAAACACGCCCCACCATGGGAAATGTATTTTTTTACCCAAAAAATCAAACACCTGTACGTATAACAGACTTAAAAGAATATGAAATTGTACAACAGGGTATTGGACGTAAATTTCAAGTGCCTTCAGTCTTTGTAAATCTTTCCGTGGAAGACAATATGGTGCTTTCCCTCAAGGGCAATAAGGGCGTTTGGCAATCCATTTTTCACAAAACGACCATGGAAGAGCTGGAAAAAATTACACAAACCCTTCAAGACGTGGGGCTCACCGAACGACGTCATATACGCGCAGGGTCGCTTTCCCACGGGGAAAAACAGTGGTTAGAAATTGCCATGCAGCTAGTACAAGACCCGGAAATCATCATGCTGGATGAACCTGCCGCTGGCATGGGAAAGCCTGAAACTTTCAAAACCGGCGAACTACTCAAACAAGTAAAAAACAAGTGTACTGTCATCGTCATTGAGCATGATATGGAATTTGTGAAACAAGTGGCCGATGTGGTCACCGTATTGCATGAAGGGCGCGTGCTCATGGAAGGCAACATTGACGAGGTGCTGGCTAACGAGACTGTGCAGGCGGTGTACTTAGGCCGCGGAAAAAAAGACGACGAATAGCTCACTGAAAAAAGGTAATCTACTGCGTCAGACTTGTTTTTTGCTCCGGTCGAGTACCAAAAGAGTACACTCTCTGCGCAAAAAACTTCGTCTTCCTTGTATCTTACCTTTTTTGAGCAAGCTATAAAATTTACGTATACTATGAAATACTGCAACAGTATTATGACTTATATAAGGAATAGCACATGCTACAAATAGAAAATATAGCCTGTTATTACGGTGAAAGTTGCGTCATTGAAAATTTGAATTTTTCTGTTCCTGCGGGTAGAATTGTGAGCCTTATGGGGCGTAATGGCGTGGGTAAAAGCACCACCCTTAAGAGCATCATGGGCGTTGTAAAAACGCCGCAAGGGAAAATTCTTTTTGACAAGAAGGACATCACCAAGCTACCCACCTATGAACGCGCTAAGCTTGGCATAGGTTATGTGCCCCAAGGGCGTGATATTTTTTCACAAATGACGGTACAAGAAAATTTAGAGCTGGGCTTGCAACCCCTTGGTGGCAAGGGCGAAATTCCTGAATATCTTTTTGACTTATTCCCCATTTTACCGCAATTTATACTACGCAAAGGCGGCGATCTTTCCGGTGGGCAACAACAGCAGCTGGCCATTGCCAGAGCCTTGGTGGCCAATCCCAAAATCCTTATTTTAGACGAACCCACCGAAGGCATACAGCCTTCCGTCATTCAAGACATAGGCCGCGCCATACAAAAAATCAATGAATGGAAAGGTATTACCGTCCTACTAGTAGAGCAATACCTTGACTTTATTATGGAAAACGCCCATGTGGTCAATGTTATGGAAAAGGGCAATATCATCTACAATAATACTATTGAACAGTGCAACAAGGAACAGTTACAGGGGCTTATGACACATTAATATGGTAAGCTGTGGAAAAAGTGCAATCTACTACGTCAGACTTGTATATTACACCTTTTACACAGCTTGCAGGCAAACAGTGAAATCCCTTTTTAAGAGAACTTTTTACAGATAAAGCGCGTTTTGAAGGGAGATGGGGGGTGTGGG
>CAYJNA010000145.1:0-4628 GCA_964371225.1 uncultured Desulfovibrionaceae bacterium | reverse complement strand
TTTTTTGTTTTAGTTAGGTTACTGTTTTAACGGCGAAGTAGTTTTTTTATTTTTGTAGAAAATGGATGACCATTTTCCAAGGGTGATTTTTTTTGTAACATGGAGCTTTTATGTCCTTTGATACTTCTACATATTATAAACCTGCTTCTGCTGCACACATAGAACTTTTTATCCGCATCTCTTCTCGTATGCTTACAGCTAAAGATGAAGATTCTTTTTTTGATGAATCTTTAGCTGATATTGGAAGGGTCATGCAAGTGAGCCGTTGTTATGTTTTTGATGTGAAAGATGATTTATGGTCTAATACGTATGAATGGGTAGCGCAGGGTGTTACAGCACATAAGGATAGTTTACTAAATCTCAATTTTAGCCATTGGCGTGATGAAGGTAATTTTCTTCAAGTTTTAAAAGATAAAGAACCTTTTATAGCTGGCGATGTTTCTAAAATTACAGATGATATAACGCGAGAAATGTTTCTAGCGCAGGGAATTATCTCTATTGTTTCAGTGCCTCTTTTTGATAAGGAAAATATTGCGGGTTTTTTTGGTTTAGATCAATGTGTCGATGTTGCTGACTGGACAGAAGAAGTGGTCAACGCGGTTATTATTTTGGGCAATGTGCTTAATAATGCCATGATGTACTTTAAGACACAGCGTATTTTGCAAAAAAAGAAGATGCAAGTTCAAGCTTTATTTGATGCTTTTCCATACCCTATTTATGTTTCGAGCATGGATGACTATTCTGTTCTTTTTTACAACAAAGCCATAGCTACTTCCTTTGATGTTTCTTCCATAAAAAGCAAAAAATGTTATGAAGCTTTTCAAAATTTAGATGCTCCCTGCCCTTTTTGTACCAATGCCTTTTTGGAAAAAGGCGCACCGCCCTATGTGTGGCATCATAAAAACCCCATAACGAAACGAGAATATAAAATTATTGATAGGTGTACTTCTTGGGAGCACACAGCACGAGCGCGTTTTTCTGTGGCGCTGGATATTACAGACACCTTACGCTTACAACGTGAACAAGTGTATGAACGTGAGGCTAATATAACTAAGGGGCTTTTTTTGGCTAATATGAGCCATGAGCTGCGTACGCCTTTAAATGGCATCATTGGCATGACGCACTTAGCCAATGAAGCCAATAAAAATAGTAAGGTTGAAGATTATTTAGGTAAAATACAGCTTTCTTCACGTAATCTTTTGGCCATCATCAACGATATTTTAGATTTTTCCAAACTAGAAAGTAATGAAATTGAGCTAGAACATATACCTTTTAGTTTTAAAGCTTTATTTTTTGAAACGCAGGCTATCTTACAAGCAGAAGCAGAGCGTAAGGGGCTATCATTACATTGTTTTGTGGATGAACATGTTGCTGAATTTTTATATGGCGACGTTATGCGCTTGTCACAAGTGCTTTTAAATTTGGCTAATAATGCCATGAAATTTACCACAGAAGGCAGTGTGCGCATGGAAGTGCGCCTTATGCATGAAGATGCACAGCAGCAGCATCTGGAGCTTAATGTGCATGACACTGGTATTGGTATTTCAGCAGAAAATATAAAAAAGCTCTTCACAGCTTTTACTCAGGCAGAGACCTCCACCACGCGTAATTTTGGTGGTACAGGGCTTGGCCTTACCATTGTGCAGCACCTTGTACACCTCATGGGAGGAACCATTCGCGTGGAAAGTGTTTTGGGTGAAGGAAGCTCCTTCATTTGTTCTATACCCTTTACTAAGGCTGTGGAATTACCCCAAACGTTTGAACAAGCACAGGCTGATGCGCAAGATATTCCCAATGATATTTCGGGTGTGCATATTCTTTTGGTGGAAGATAATGAAATTAATACAATTATTGCAACTGAAGTATTAGAACAGTATGGTTGCCATGTGGACAGTGTGACAGATGGCTTACAAGCTTTAGATATAATAGAGCAAAAACATTTTGATTTAGTGCTCATGGATATTCAAATGCCGCATATGGACGGCCTTGAGGCTACACGACATATAAGAAAAAA
The DNA here is from genome assembly GCA_964371225.1 of uncultured Desulfovibrionaceae bacterium. Classification (GTDB taxonomy): domain Bacteria; phylum Desulfobacterota; class Desulfovibrionia; order Desulfovibrionales; family Desulfovibrionaceae; genus CAYJAD01. Next base: position 2,614 of record CAYJNA010000145.1, on the reverse strand, counting down.
TAAAATTTTTAATACTTTGCCCATTGTGGCCATGTCGGCGCATGCTTTAGTGCAAGACCATGAAAAAAGCTATGAAGCAGGTATGCAAGCACATGTCATAAAACCCTTTGTTCCTGAAGAATTACGTAGTGTTATTTATCAATTTACGAAACAACCTTTCTTGTATGAAGGGAGAAAAAATGCATAATTTTTCAATGAATTTTTCATGGCAATGTTTCGAAGAAAAGGAGCATGTGAGAGGGGCTTTATGGTAAAAGAATCACTACAGGCTGAAAATGCCAAAAATATTACAGAGCTTTTTTTACGTCTTTCCAGCGGAATGTTGCGCGCCAAGGATAGAGAATCTTTTTTAGAAAGTATCTTAGTGGATGTAGGTAGTACCTTACATGTACATCGTGTGTACCTTTTTTCATACGATGGGCGTAGTTGGGAAAATACATACTCTTGGGTGGATTCGCGTTTACCACCTTTTAAAGACTTGATAGATGCAAGCACAAGTTTACAAGATGCCATGTATGCTGATGGCATGTATACGGCTTTAAGTGCGGGGCAGCCCTATGTGATATGGTCTGTGAAGGATTTTAAAGATCCTGACGCACGTATTCTTTTTGAACAAGAGAGTATTGATAGCCTTATTATTATTCCTCTATTTTCTGAAGGTAAACTGAATTCTTTTTTTGGGGTAGACCAATGTTTTGGTGTGGAAGAATATGGTGTTCTTGAAAATTGGGCGCGGGACACATTAAATATTATGCTTACCATGGGGCACTTACTTAATAATGCCATGCATTATTTTTCTTCGTTAAAAATTTTAGATAAAAAAAATGATGAAACGCAAGAACTTTTTAATATGTTACCTTTCCCCATGTATGTAACGGATTCTCAAAGTTATGATTTACTTGCTTGTAATACAACTTTAGAACAATATTTAGGTACGCAGGATTTACTGGGGCATAAATGCTATAAAAAAATAATGGATTCAGATGAACCTTGCTCTTTTTGTAGCACTAAGTATTTATCTCTCAATGGTGATCCTTATATTTGGGATCTACACGGCTATAAAGGTGTAGCGGATTTCAAAGTTATTGACTCCTGCATTCCTTGGGGTGACCTTGAAGCAGCACGCTTAACCATTGCCATTGATATTACCGATTCTTTGCGTATGGAACGTGAGCGTGTCCTTGATAAAGAATCTACACAAGCCAAAAGCCGTTTTTTAGCCAATATGAGCCATGAATTACGTACGCCGTTAAACGGCATTATTGGTATGACAGATTTGGCCATTAAGCATAATGAAGATGCTAGGGTGGGGGATTATTTATACAAAGCAAAAGAGTCTTCCAAAAAGCTTTTGGAAATTATTAATGATATTTTAGATTTTTCTAAGCTGGAAGCAGGAAAATTAGAGCTGGAACAGTACCCCTTTACTGTACGTGAAGTATGCCAAGAAGCACAAGATCTTTTGCAAGAAGAAGCGCAACGCAAAGGGCTTAGTCTAGAATCTTTTGTAGATGCTCACGTTTCTGACATACTGGTGGGGGATGCTTTACGCTTTTCACAAATTATTTATCATCTAATAAAAAATGCTATTAAGTTTACAGAGCAAGGTTTTATACGGATTTCCATATCTCCTTCCCCCTCTGAGCAGGGTGATTCGTATGATGCAAGTACGCAAGTTTTACTCCTGAAAGTAGAAGATTCAGGCATTGGTATGTCTCAAGAAACCCTTGAGCGACTTTTTAAAGAGTTTATGCAAGCAGACTCATCTAATACCCGTCGTTATGGTGGTACTGGTCTGGGGCTTACCATTGTAGAGGGTGTATTAGACCTTATGGGAGGAAGTATTTCTGTAAAAAGCAAAGAAGGGGAAGGGACTGCCTTTACTTGCCGTATACCTTTTCTCATGGCGGATGCTGCCACACAAACTGCAATGCTTGAGATGCAAGATGAAAATATCGAGGGTACAAACATATTACTGGCGGAAGATAACGACATTAATGCCATTATTACACAGGAAGTGCTTAGTAAAATGGGATGCATTGTGGACTGGGTGCAAGACGGGTATAAGGTTTTACAAAAGCTGGAACACAAAACATATGATTTAATTCTTATGGATGTGCATATGCCTAATATGGACGGTATCCAAGCTACAAAACGTGTGCGCGCAGATGCACGCTTTGATACATTGCCCATTGTGGCGCTCACGGCACATATTTTAAAAGAGGAAATTGACCAATGCCTCGAAGCAGGTATGCAAAGTCATGCTCTTAAGCCCATATCCAGTAAGGCCTTACGACAAGCCATTGCAACCTTTACAAAGAAACCTTTTCTTTATCAACGTTAAGATTGCAGACCTTAGTGAAAGCCTTTATTTGAAAGGTGCATTGTGCGGCGTGCTTCAAGCTTTTGAAACACGCTTTTTACGTTGTTATGGCCTTTGCGATGCGTACTATGAAATTTTTGCCTTATACTGGCGCAGAGTTTTAAGCGCAAAATGTAACAAGGTTTGTACAACACTTGGCTTACGAAATAGTGATGAGAGCCAAATCAACAGTTAAGTAGTCGACACTGAAAAACTACTTAAATGTCAGTAAAAATAGAATTTATAGTTTAA
>CAYJNA010000144.1:0-4690 GCA_964371225.1 uncultured Desulfovibrionaceae bacterium | reverse complement strand
CTGCGTCAGGAGTATTATGACATTGAATGGCTATATTTTCATATTCCAAAATTTTATCTAATAGCATTTTCATCTCCGTAGCTGGCTCTTTCTCTACTCGACTCACGCAGCGATGTTATTTATGTGTTTTTAAAAATTCACTGGCTAAAGAATCGCCTGCATCGGCAGCTTTATATAACCAATTTAAGCCTTCAGCTTGATTTTTTTCGGTACCTGTTCCCATATAATAAAACATACCCACCTTATACTGAGCAGGCACAAGCCCTATCTTTGCGGCTTTCAAAAAATAAGCAAAAGCTTGTGCTTTATCCGCAGAAACATAAGAGCCCAATTCGTATATTTCACCAAGGCTATACATGGCATCGCCATGCCCTGCATTGGCAGCTTTATTATACAGTTCAAGGGCTTTATTTACATCTTTTGTGACAGACTCTCCTTGTTCATACATGTATGCCAAGCTGTATTGTGCTTCCATAAGCCCTTGATTGGCGGCGCGTTGATATAAGGCTGTAGCCTTGGCTCTATCCATTTGCACGCCAAGGCCGCTGTAATACATATCTCCCAAAAGCATTTCCGCTTGCGCATGGGATTTTTTCACCAGCTTTTCTAAAATTTCAAGGGCATCTTCATAATCTTGCGCATCCATATGGCGCTGTGCTTTGGCAAATTCCGCTGAAAGATTCTCTGTTTTGGGCGCAGAATTATGTGAAGAAATTTGCGCTGATGTGGCACTTTGCGTCTCATCTTTAGAGCCAGAAAAAGCCCAAAGCAATGCGCCCACAACAAGAAGAGCTACACAGCCCATAAATCCATATTTTAACAAAGTATTTTTATCAAACACCTTGTCAGCCTTTTGTACAGTCATTGGCTTTTGTTCAGCCAACGGCTTTTGTGCAGTATGAGGAGGAGTTGCTGCATCCAGTGAATGCTCCTCTTTAAACATATGCTGATAATCTTTTAAGCTATATTGCACGCGCTGAATGGCAGATTCTATTTCCAAATCATACACATCAAGCCAATGCTTATTACTCAAATGATATTCCATTTGCTCATTGAGAGGCGTTCTGTCCAGATTCACCGGCACCACAAGTTTTTTGTGGTTGGAGGCTATGGTCAACTCTTTAGCAACTTCTTGTGACACGTTAGAATCCTTAGAAAAAACCAAGAGCATAAGCCTAGACTGCTTTATGGCTGGGGGAATAGCTGCAGGCCATTCCATACCTGTAGGAATATCACGAGGCGCATACCAACAACGTATTTGTGAGGCTTCCAAACTGTGAACCAAGGCATCCACAAAGGCTTTATCTTGATGCGCATAGCTGACAAAAATATCATAATCCATATGTAAACTATCCTTTATTACTACGCCTTACGGAAGGCGAACAATGAAAGCTTGAAAAAGTTTTTTCTCATCTTTGGAATACCACGAGCCAAGGCGCCGGATTTGCGTCACGACACCGGACACACCCTCTCGCGAAAGACTATGCACATGTTTACTGACCTCTGTTTTATCCAGATTTGTGCGCTGTATTTCTTCGTCAGTGGTCACACTATGACTGGAAAGCCCCACTAAAAAGCGCGTTATTTGATTACGTGCCTTGGTATCAATAAGGGTAGGTAATTGCATGCGGTCAAAGGCGGGATTATTTTGCAAAGTGCCACTTTCCACTGCCAAAGCATATAATGCGCCTTCATAGGTACACAGGCTCACGCCGCCCTCCATAATCCATGGACGCGAAGCAATAATTGCTTGCCACTCTGGTGCCATATCAGATTTGTGCAATACTATTCCAATGCCCTCTTGCGCGGCAAAGCCTAAATCCAGCGCAGGACGCGCCACGATTAAGGCCACAGCCACATGCCCATCGGCGGTGGTCCACTGCCCTGCCCATTGGGCGCCGTTCAATGCGCCTTCCACTTCTTCGCGCGAACTAGTGCGAATCCATTGCTCAAAGGTTTCAGTGCCCTGCTCTGTGGCAAACCTTTCCTTTTGCTCATCCTGTGTGGAAACCTGTATACCGTGAATAAAGGCCGTAAGCTCCTTGGCGGCGGCCACACGAGCCACAGTGGCGGCCTCTCGTATGTGCGTCTCTTGTAGCAAATGGGGCGCTTCTTCGGGCAAGGCCGCATAGCCTATACCTAAAGCCACCCAGCCTGTGCTCATGGGAAAAACATTGGCCCCGCCTTCAGCCAATAGCGGCATCTTGGTAAGCAATTCATCCACCAAGGGCGCCACATTCACTTCTTGAAAATCTTCCAAGGGACTTAATGGCACTAGATGCACCTCTTGCGGCAAAGCCTGTAAAGCCACAAAGAAAAGGTTATCCTGCACGCTCTCATGGATAACGGCTCCCCCTTGCATCTGCACAGAATATTTACCCGCCCCTTGTAGACTGTCTTTATGCACATATTTTGCTAATTGATACCGTGCCTTGCGTAAAGCTTGCTCTCTGGCAAGACGCTGTGCGCGCGTGCTTTCAAGGGCTGTGGTAATACGCCCTGAAGCCACGGAAACAAGCGCGCCATTTTCTGCTGGATAAACGCCCACCTTGGTGAAGTGCTCTGAAGCCCATGCCACGGACGTGCATGCACATAAGCACAACAAAGATAGAAAAATTTTCCAAACAAAGGTCACACGCATTATTCTTTCCTATCCGTATTAACCACAGTACACTTTACCGAAGCAATGCTTTTTAACTCTTCATCACTGAGGTCAAAGGTCATGGAGAAGTTAAATTCGCCGGGCTGAAATATATTAGCATCGCGTAAATAATGGGAAAAAAGAGGCGTGGGAAAAACGCAAGCCACTGATTTTAAATTATGATTCCCATCATCCTCTAAAGCAGAAAGAATACTGTGTTTATACCCCATTATTACACCAGGGGCAACGTCGTGACGTTCATGCTCTTTTTTACGCGCATCTTGCGTATTAAGCCATTCTTGCGTAACCACCACAGCGCCTGAAGCATCTAGCAACTCCACCTGCACAGCTACCGAACCGTTTTTTTGAAACGCCATGACCACATCTGTGGGCACCATATAACTAGCGCAACGGGCATTTTGCGCATTAATAAGGTCAGCCACCGCCAATAAATTATACTTTCCACGTTCGTCAACGGAAATTTTACCCGTATGTGCATAAATTAAATCATCAAAATTGAGCTCTGCCGCATAAGATGTACGATTTTTTCTCAACTTTACCGACACATTTTTCTCTTTAAAGCCAAGCTTCTTAAGCGTGCCCTTCAAATCTGTCACAAAGTTCTTATACTTCGCCGCATCCACAGAAAGCTTTAGAGGAATGGTGAGCTGCACACTGCCGCCGCCCATATCCTTTTGCGTGCTCCCCTGCACATTAGCCTCTGCCATAAGCAGGTTGGCAGGCAGGTCTTTAACTTTTTCTTTAATAATAGCCGCAGCGTCTTGCTTGGCTTCTGCTTGTGTACTTTTTTGGGCAAAAAGGCTTTGCCCATCTATGACTGCCATGGTGATATTTTCGGCCTTAAGCTTGGCTTTAAGTTGCTCGCTCTTTACGATAATACGCATGGTCACTTCTAAAAGGCCGTCACCTAGCTGACGCGTGGCGCCCACTTGGGTGGCTTTCACCACGTAACCATCACTGTGCGAAAGAATTTTATCGCGCATGAGCGTATCGTTTTCCACAATGGTTTCAGAAAGCACCATGGAGCCAATGACGCTTTGAATGGCACTGCGATAGGCTTGCTGTTTGGCCTTATCTTCCGTAGTGCCAATGCCTGTCATAATGACTTCTTTTTCATCAGAAGCTGCGTGGGCACCGGATATTATAGCTAAACAAAAAAAACTAAAACAAAGGGAAAGTAAGATTTTTCTCATGCTCATTTCCTTTTATTTGGCATTAGGAATATTTTGCACCGTACACTGCACCGAGGTTATACTTTTAAGCTCATCTTCGCTTACGTCAAAACTCACATAAGCCTCCACCACATCTCCTGCAGGCACAAAGAGCGCAGTCAAACCGGCACCGGGAATATTATTTCGCTCAAAGGCCACGTCAGGGGCAATGACGGCTATGCTATGCTTCACTTCCCTTTGTCTGGAATCCACGCCTAACACAGCGCTATAGGTATGCAATTTTTTGCCTTGAGTTGCCTTAAGATCAGAACCTTTTACCTTCCACGTAACATCCTTTGCAGACTGAGTATATGCGGAGGTAACTTCTGTAAAGGCATAGCCTTCTTTATCCTTAAGAGCCACAGTGAGCTCAAATTTTTTGCTTGCCGCCACCACGGCCTGAAAATTTTCGGGGCTAAGCTCATACAGTTTGAAACGCCCTGTCTTTGTTTCGCGAAAAAAAGTTTCGCATATGGCAAGAATATAGCCCGAAAATTGTGGTATGTCCAAGGCTTGAGTAAAATCAATAGGATAATACCCCACAAGATCATATTTATCACGCGCCTGCATGGTGAGAGTCTTACCTTTTATGCCCAGCTTTTCAAGAGTGGTGAAAAGATCGCGAATGAAGGTTTTATAGGCGGCTTTATCCACTGTCACTTCCACGGGCACGGTGAGACGCACCATGGCGCCCTTGACCTCTTGCGTGGCCTTATCAGGATAAGCTGTGGCCATGAGCAGGCCGGAAGGTATATTTTTCAATTTCTCCGTCAAAATGGCGGCGGCATTGTCTTTGGCTTCTTCCTTGGTCTTTTTT
>CAYJNA010000143.1:0-4735 GCA_964371225.1 uncultured Desulfovibrionaceae bacterium | reverse complement strand
CCCATAAAAACCAAAATAACCAAAATAACCAAAATAACCAAAAAAACTAAAAAAACTAAAAATATCTCAAACAATAAACCAAAAACCATATAAAAAGGGTTCGCTATGGAAGTTTGTGTTGCCTATATGCGTGGCAAGCCTGTCATGCTTCGCCTTGAAGAAGGAATTACCACCATGGACGGTGAGATTTTAGCAATTAAGGGCTTGGAAGAAAGCGCATTGAAAGAGTTTTCAGACAGTGTTGCAGCCATACCTTATACCATTGATACAGAAGGGTATAAGGCTATGGTTAATGCTAAACGTACAGCTTTTCTTGCTGCATTATTGGGCTTTGCTGTGGGGGATGATTGCGTGAATAAGATAACGCATGTGCTAGATAGCGTACATTATGAAGTTTTAGTATATCTTGGAGAAGTACAAGATGCTTGAGATTAAAAACCTGCATGTTTCCATTGGGGAAACACCGGTATTGAAGGGAATTGATTTAACCATTGAAAGTGGTGAGACCTTCATATTATTTGGCCCCAATGGCTCAGGGAAAACCACTTTGCTCATGACACTTATGGGCTTTTCAGGCTATACGGTGACACAGGGGCAAATACTTTTTAAGGGGGAGGATATTACTTATGCTCCCATGTATGAACGTGCTCGCCTTGGCGTGGGTATGTCTTTTCAGCGTCCACCTACCATTCATGGCTTGCCCACGGGACACTTGGTAAACTTGTGTGCTCGCGGGCGTGAGGTGGATGTGGAGAACTTGGCTAAAAGAGTGAATTTTGAGGCTTTTCTTGATAGAGATATAAATGCTGGTTTCTCTGGCGGTGAGATTAAGCGCTCGGAACTTTTGCAACTTATGGCGCAGCAACCAGACCTTGTGCTTTTTGATGAGCCGGAATCCGGAGTGGATTTGGAAAATATGGCTTTGGTGGGTAAGACGGCACGGGCACTTTTGGATGGTACTTTGGATGATGGCTGTACAGCTACTTTGCGCGAAAAGAAAGCCAAACGTACTACCAGCGGGCTTATTATCACACATACGGGACATATATTAGATTATGTGGTGGCAGACCGTGGACAAGTGATGTATAATGGTGTGTTGTGCTGTGAAGCCAGACCTCGCGAAATTCTAGATCATATAGCTAATCATGGCTATCAAGAATGTTTACGATGTTTGGCGGGGGATATGTTTGGAGAAATTTCGGAGGCACCGCTGATATGAGTAAAGCAGTAGAATTATCACGCTATCAATTTTCCGGTGCGCAAACGGCGGCCATGGAAAATTTGCAGCATCTTCCGCAAGAGGATAAGCAACGCTTGCTTTTGGCCGGTATTGATGTGCATGATAAAAAAATAAGTGGCTCGTTCATGCATTTGAATCATGGCGGTGTTCACTGTCAAAGCGTGAAAGAAGGGCTTGAAATTTTAGATATTAAGAGCGCTTTGCAAAAATACGACGGCTTACCACAGTATTATTGGAAGTTGCTTGATCCGCACAAGGATGCTTTTACGCGCATGGCGCATGAAAATTTGCAAGGCGGATATTTTATTCGTGTGCGTAAGGGAGTGAAAATTACCGACCCTGTGCAATCATGCCTTTTTATTAAAGGCCATGGTACGGGGCAAAGCGTGCATAATATTGTGGTGGTGGAAGAAGGGGCAGAGCTGAATATTTTAGGTGGCTGTGCCACAGCGCATAATACGGGGCATGCTGCACATATTGGCATGACTGAATTTTATGTGGAAAAAGGCGGCAAGCTTTCCTTTACCATGATTCATAATTGGGGTGCCGATGCTGTGGTTCGTCCTCGTTCTGCAGGTGTATTGGCGCAAGATGCTGTGTTTCAAAATAATTATGTGCTTTTGGAGCCTGTAGCTAATTTACAAATGAACCCTTCTATTCGCCTTACGGGCAGTGGTAGTGTGGCACGTTTTAATTCTGTTATTGTGGCGCCGGAAAATTCTTATGTGGACTCAGGGAATGTATTACATTTGGATGCACCACATACACGCGGTGAAATAATTGCGCGTACTTTAACTACAGGCGGCACCATTATTAATCGTGGACTTATGACAGCCAATGCTACTCCGGCTCGTGGGCATTTGGAGTGTAAGGGGCTGATCTTGGGCGGTGGCCGCATTCATGCCATTCCGGAACTGGATACAGATATGGATGGGGTGGATTTATCGCATGAGGCCGCTGTGGGTAAGATTGCCCAGCAAGAAATAGAGTATCTTATGGCTCGCGGTATGGATGAAGATGAAGCCACATCTACCATAGTACGCGGCTTTTTAAATGTGGATATTATGGGGCTACCTTTGGTATTGCAGGAAGCTATTGATAAGCAGATTCAAACGCTTAATGCAAATAATGCCATGTAGCTTTAGTAAGGTGATGGGCAGGGCGTAAAATATGCCGTCATTTGCTTACGGCGTTCGCGCAATGGGCTTGAAGTCAGTGTGTCTTTCTTAAAAAACAGTGAAAACATGTTTTTAAGCATAGACGAGGGCAGAGTTCTTTGAGTGTCGCTGGGTAAAAAGCATTTTGGGGAAGGGGGCCAAGGCTTCCTTCCTTTTTTGTGCCTTTTGTCTTGCATAGATTTAAAAAAAGACAATGTATTACAAAACCGCAAAAATTAGATGTAAAACAATTGTGCAGAACCCTTGAAAGGGAGAAAATATATAAACAAAAAGGCCTTTATCCCCAATGGAGATAAAGGCCTTTTGTGCTTTGGTAAGCGGCAAGTATATTAGGCTTCTTTACGAACTAAAGGCTTAACTACAGCACCAGAACGCATGCAACGGGTGCAAACAGTTAAAGTACGTACTGTGCCATTGGCAAATTGGTGACGCACTTTTTGCAAGTTAGGGTTAAAACGACGCTTGGTCTTAATATTGGAGTGGCTTACTAAGTTACCTGTTTGGGGCTTTTTACCACAAAAATCACATTCTCTGCTCATGACAGTCCTCCGTAAAAACAGTTATATTCGAATAATATATAGGTGTGATGCCTAATAAATCATGTTGAAATGCTAGGAGGCACACGTATTTTTCTCAATGTTGAGACAGTGGTAATATACGCACTTGCCACAAAATGCAAGTGATTTATAGCCACAAAGAGAAATTTTCTTCAAGATTTTTTCTTGGTTCCAGTGTTGTATAAGCGTATTACACATTGCCATATGCGCACTTACATGCTATCTTGTAAAGACGTTTTTTATAGAGGATTGCCATGAAAAAACTTCTTGTGATGGGCATTGGAAATATGTTGCTTACCGACGATGGTGTGGGTGTTTTCGCAGCTCAGGAATTATTGAAAGAAAATCTTGGAGAAAATGTCACTGTCATAGAGGCGGGGACGTTTACCCAAGACATATTTTATATGTTTGAAGGCTATGAAGCTGTATTGGTGCTGGATATTGTGCATGCCAATGGTGAACCGGGGAGCATTTATAAGCTTACAGAATCAGACTTGGTAGATAATGAAAAACAACGTCTTTCCATTCATGATATTGATCTTATAGATTCACTTAATATGGCAGAGCTCCTACACGGAAACAGACCACAAATTCATGTGCTAGGTATGGAACCATACGATTTTAATTCGTGGAATATTGGTCTGTCTCCCAAGGTTCAAGAAAAATTTGAAGCGTATTTACAACTTGCTCGGCAAGAAATACGTACCATGACAGCCGCATTGTAAGGAGTTTATATGTGTCTTGCAGTACCTGCACAAATTGTAGAAATTTTAGAAGATGGCATGGTGAAAGCGCGCGTTGGCGAAAGTGAAACGTATTTAACGACCTCCACCATGCTTTTACCGGAAGAGGCTGCGCTTGGCGATTATGTTATTGTTCACGCCGGATTTGCCTTACATAAAGTGCGCGAAGAAGATGCCAAAGAAACCTTAAGATTGTACCGCGAAATTATGCTCACAGTAGAAGGGCAGGAAGCTGGCTTTTAATATTTTTTTCTTTGTGACAAGGGGCTTGCGCTTTTGAAAAAAGAGTCTTATATGCAAAGAAGAGTAAGGAGGATACTATGGTAAGTTCAATTCCTACACCGCCCAATGGGGCAGAAATGATGTTGAGTGATTTGGGGGTACGCTATGTATCCGGACAAAAACTCAGCGGTGTCGATATTGGTAATGCTATTATTGCATCCGCACGTGTTAATGCCAGCCAATTTGGTCCGGGGCCTGCCGAAATGGTCGCTCGGCCTGAATACATACCTGAGAGTGTTAAAGGCGCACTAGTTTCTTTTGCTAGCTAAAACACAATTTTACAAGCCCCACGCCTTTGAGGGGCTTTTCCTTTGCCCAAAATGTAACATATTTGCACCTTAAAGGTGCATAAATCTTTTATAGGAAGGAAAAATATGAGTAGTACCATTGATGAACTTACTGTAAATTACGAAGAGAACGGTCAAGTTGTTGTAAAAGAATTGGATAAAGCCATCTTAACTAAGGGGGCATGGACCACCATTGTTTTCCGTTTTCAAGAGTGGAAAAATGATACAGACAGCTATGGCCCAGATAAATATGTTATTCGTCGCTATAAAAAAAGCGGCGGTGAGTATAGAATGCAGTCGAAATTTACCATATCCAGCGCAGACCAAGCTCAAAAAATCATTGATACTTTGCAGGGTTGGCTAGAAGATAAAGAATAGTTAAAAAAAATGCATTTTTTTGCTTGCAATAAAATGCGCTTTACCCTATAACTCTTTTCGTCGGAACGTG
>CAYJNA010000142.1:0-4737 GCA_964371225.1 uncultured Desulfovibrionaceae bacterium | reverse complement strand
CGTACTTTTTATTCACAAGGGATATATAAGGAAAGGATTTCCTGCGTACGCATATTGCTAAGCCACCACGTATGTTGCGGCTGCAAATCTTGCAATGCAGTTTGCAAGGTACTTCTGCTTTCTCCTGCGGGAAGGCAATCAGCTTTATTCAGCAACACAGTACGGGTACAAGAAGCAGGGCAATCTTTAAAAAGCCCTTGCTCATGCTGTGCCAATGCGTACAAATGTTTAAAAAGTACCACTTTTCCCATTTCTGCCTGCGTAATTTGTGCAAAGATAGCAGACCTATGTACATTTTCCTCCTGCAAAGGAAGATGCAAACTATCTACACCCATGACCCCCACGCAAATATCAGCGCCTTCCGGAATAACCGGTTCATGCTGGGCTGGGGCTTTTAAGGGTTTACGCGCGGCACCGTCTGCTTCGCACAGAATAACGTGCGCCACGCCAGTGCTGCACCATTTTTTCATGGCGCTTATGGTCTGCGCTGAAAGCCCCACCACTTTACCCACGCGCGTATCTACGTACGCTCCCACTGTCACTGTATTTCTCTGTGCCAATGCCTGCTCCACAGCCGAAAAGAACTCTGTCACTTCTTGCTCCAAAAGGACGGAAGGCGTGCTTATGGCGCAAATTTTTGTTGATGGGGCAATGATGACACGTTTTCCTTGCAGGACAAAATTCTTAGCCAAGGTGTCAATAAGAGAAGTTTTTCCGCCGGCGCCTACCACTGTAATAAGAGCGCAAGGAGACGCCATAGACGAAGCAATGTTTTCAAAAAATGAAGCCGTCATGGCGCACTAGCACTTACTCTGCGTATTTTTATGCAGCATATATTGCACTATGGCTTCCAATACGCCGCCGCCAATGGCAAGGCCTTTATCGGAAACTTCATCGCAATATTCAATATCGCAGCGCGGATCCACATCTCCCAGCTTTGTACGTTCCTTCACCGGTGTATTGTCACGCAAAAGTCCACGAATAACACCGGCAAAATTGGCATAGAAAGCTTTACCGTTCACCTGACCAATTTCTGCCCCCTTTTCTACCACTTGCCCTATGGAACATGTGGTGGTAAAGAGGCCGGCTTCATGCGCCCAATGCACCCTTTCTGTGCTGTAGCCTTGCACAAGGGCTGGCGCTCCGGTATTGGGCATGGCTGCACCTTGTCGTATGACACGACCAAGATAGTGCCCGCGCATGGTTTCCACCACAACATGCACGTCGGCCTCTGCTCCTTGCCCTGCCACAAAACCCGGCCCAAGACCAATGACCAAGGAGGCCATTTCTTTATGCGTGCCCAAATTTTTCTTGGCTAGGATGGCATCTACAAGTACATCCGCTTGCAATGTCGCTAGGCAATGCCCTTGAGGGTCCACCAATAAAGGAATAGCACCTGTGGCCCACACAGTTTCTAAATTTGCGCAATCTTGCACCAATACAGCGCTTATTTGCTCCACGGTACTGCTGCCAGCATACACAGCCTCAGAAAAAGACACTGTGCGACGCACGGCCAAGGGATGTGCTGTTTCTAAAAAGAGTAATTTGGTTAAACCAGCACGGTAAAGCCGTAAGGCCACACCACTGGCTAAATCTCCGGCACCACGAAGCACTATAAGTGGCATATCTAAACTGCACATATTATTCTTCCTTAGCATATTTTTCATACATTTCTGGGGTATCAATATCACAAAATGGCGCTGTATCGCTCATTTTCACAAAACATTTTTCCAACAAAGATGTGGCTAACAAAGGCCGCGCCCCTGTATCGCCTTCCAAGTCCATGACACGTGAAAATTCCATGGAAGGAATAATGACAGGGTTCCCACGCTGGCCATTGTGTGCGCTCTCGGGAATAATCCATGCTTGAGGGGATGCTTTCGCATAATCAAGAAGAAAATCAATGTGGGCACTGGTGATAAAAGGTTGATCACCCAGAAGAACCATGGCTCCCATAGCTGCGGGCTGTGCATGCATAAGTATATGCTGTATACCCACTTTTAACGATTCCACCTGCCCCAAGTCACGCAAAGGATTACGCAACACCACGGCGCGCCCCTTTTGCAATGCCAACTCCCAAGCATGATTTTTTGCCATAGCTTCCTTATGTACACACTCTTGCGCCATGGCCTGCTCTTCCATACTAGGCAATATCAACAACACGTCACGCAAGCGTGAGCCATGAGCCGCATCTAGCACATGCTGTAGCATGGCCTTTCCTTGCACAGGCAGCGCCAATTTATTTTGCCCCATGCGCGAAGAAGCACCACTTGCCAGAATTATACCTATGACATGAGATTGCATAACCAAGCCCTATAGCAGCACCAAGGGGCTGGCCTGTTGCGGCGTTAAGGCTTGCACATGCCCCACAAAATGCGGCTCTTCGCCCAAAGCCAATAAACGCACAAAGACACTTTCTGCTTTGTCTTCAGGTACGGCTAATAACAGTCCACCTGAAGTTTGTGTATCAAATACTATGGAAAGCAGATTAGCTTCTATATTTCTAGAACTATAGGTGAAACTACTCCAGTATTTTCTATTCATATGCGAACCAGCAGGAATAAGCCCATTATTGGCATAGTCAAACACATGTGCCATAACAGGGAGAGCTTGCGTATCAAGAACCATTTGCACTTGTGATGCACGCGCCATCTCAATGCCATGCCCGCCTAAGCCAAAACCGGTAATATCTGTGGCAGCTTTTAAGTCAAACTCTGCTATGACTTGTGACGCTTCTTTATTGAGCTTGGCACACCATTTAGAAAGCAAAGCCTCACTTTCTTCACAATTATCCCAACGAGCTTTAACCCCTGTAGCCAGTATACCGGTACCAAGAGGTTTTGTAAGAATGAGTTTATCCCCCACGCGTAAGCCGTCATTGGTGGCTTTTTTACTGGGGTCTATAATGCCTGTTACGGACATGCCATACTTTATCTCACTATCTTCCACAGTATGCCCGCCCACCAACACAGCTTCAGCTTCGTTAAGAGCGTCAAAACCACCTTGTAGGATACGTGCGACATGCTCTTCACCCATACTACCATGACAGGCCGTAGGGAAAAATAGCATATTCATGGCACACCAGGGCTTGCCGCCCATGGCATACACATCTGACAATGCATTGGCAGCAGCAATGCGCCCAAAGGTATAGGCATCATTCACTATGGGAGCTAAAATATCCACCGTTTGCACTATGGCTTGCCCTGAGGGAATGGCCACTAATGCAGCGTCCTCATTATGGGCACGCCCTGCTAATACGCGTGATTCTAAATGCGGCGCCGACACCGATGAAGATCGCACAGAACCTAATATACGCTCCAGAACCTCCGGAGCTACTTTAGCTGCTCAACCAGCTGCTGTGGCCATGTCTAATAAATGCATGGTACCTCCTTGGGGAATAGAAGGTGATGCTATGTATCTAGAGCGAGAAAGCCAACTTTAAAAGTGTGCTTCTCTCTTACTCACCTTTTTCCAAAAACTTTATCCATGAGTATGTGCCGTGAACAGAGTTCTGTGCGCATAGTTGATAGCGAAAGATAAGACGCATTTTCAACGGCAAGAGTATAGGTTAGTTTTGAGAGAAAGTAAAAGCAAGTCTTCAGGCAAGGCTTAGGGAATGTACATCTGCATAAAAAATTACAGATATTTTAACTTTCCAGAAAAGACAGTACACAACTTTATTTCCGCAAAGCTATTGCTAGTTTTTGCGTTGAGCGCGCATTTTTCTGCATATATTATAATCTTGAGTGTCGCAGAGATAATTACACTGCCGAGTAAAATTTTTCATGAGAGCATATGGCGGGCAATACCTTCAGCATGTAAAAGCGTCGTGTCAAAAACCGGTACACTCACATCCTCTGCTCCTATGAGCATACAAATTTCTGTACAGCCTAAAATGACACCTTGTGCGCCGCGTTTTTGTAATTCATGTATAATGTTGATAAAGAGCTCCTTGGACGACTCTTTGACCACACCAAGGCATAATTCTTCGTATATTACAGTATTAATAGCTGTTACTCCTTGCGCATCCGGTATAAGAACCTCAATGCCCATATCCACCAGCACACTTTTATAAAAATCTTGCTCCATGGTGTACTTGGTACCAAGCAAAGCAATCTTAGACAAGCCTAATTCCTTAATGCGCTGCCCCGTCATATGGGCAATATGCACTATGGGAACACCAATTCTTTCTTGCATATGAGGAACCACTTTATGCATGGTGTTGGTGCAGATGGCTATGGCTTCTGCTCCAGCTTGCTCAAGCCTTTGCGCAATAGCAGTTAGCATAACCTCACAAGCTTCCCAATGCCCCGCGGCTTGCAGCTTTTCTATTTCAGCAAAATCTACCGAATGCAATACTAGCTTGGCAGAGTGTAGACCGCCCATCTCACGCTTAATTGCTTCATTAATGAGCGTATAGTAGAGAGAAGTGCTCTCCCAGCTCATGCCACCTATAAGTCCCATGGTTTTCATTTTCATACCTCGCAAAACCTATCACGTTTTAGCGTAAGAGTGGAGAAAGACAAGGAAGAGTTTTTTTAAGGAGCGCGTAATCCCACAAAAAAAGAACTCTAACGCAGTATTTCTCCATTATCATGCAAAACAAAAAAGGGAGAAAAAGGTTACCCTCTTTCTCCCTTGTATAATCGCTTTTCGCTTAAGCTTAGGCTTCTTCAGCCGCGGCTTCTGCTTTAGGCTTACGTGTGCGCTTAGGCTTGGCTTCGGTTTCCACCACAG
>CAYJNA010000141.1:0-4738 GCA_964371225.1 uncultured Desulfovibrionaceae bacterium | reverse complement strand
CCCCATCCTCCTTACCCTACCTTTTCCTCATATAACCACTCATCACAAGACCACCGTCCAGTACTTGTGTATGAATATGCTTAAACTTAAGCGATGCATCCAATTCTCCGAACAAAGCCACACCACCACCAAGCACTTCCGGTACTTGCGTAAGCGTCATGCTATCAATGAGATCTAACTGCATGAAACTTTGTACGACTTTACCGCCGTCTATATAAAGCTCGTTATAGCCTTTACGAAAAGCACTTAAAAGTACGTCTTTAACGCTTTCCTTACTTAGCGTAGCTTTTCCTTCATAACCACTAGGTAGAGCTTCTAAAGACTGGCTTAAGACAATAACAGGCTTGGTATAAGGCCATTGCCCAAAGGAATGTACCATTTCAAAAGTATGGCGTCCCATGATAATGGCATCCATGTTTTCGAGAAACATGTTAAAGGTAGATTCTGTCCCTTGCTCTTGGGGATAGGCCTCTAGCCACGCAACACTTTTATTTTTGTCAGCTATATACCCATCTATGCTTATGCCCATAAAAATATGATTTCCCATGAAACTTCCTTTTTTTGAATAATTTTTCGCTTATGCATTATAATTTTGTTATTAACAAAATTTTTTTACCCATATGCTGTTTTGGTGACCGCTATGCCAAGAGACTAAATTGCATATATATAGTTGAATTTTTAAAAAAATGTCCCTTGTGCTCTTTGTGTGAACTGGTATTTTACTTGGTAGCAATTTCGCTAAGCAATGATACAAAGGGAGTATTTATGAAAAATTACACTACATTTACAACGCACATACAAGAAGGTGTTGGCACAGTTACTTTTGACAATCCTCCGGTGAATATTCAGGACGTGGCCATGTTAGATGATTTAAATTCTTTAGCTGATATGCTTGAAAAAGACAATTCAGTGAAAGTAGTTGTTTTTCAATCGGCGCATCCAGAAATATTTGTAGCTCATGCTGATGTGACATTTTTAAAGGATATGTCCACCATTGCCGTTGCACGTGATGAGGTAGAGCTTTTGTATTTACAAAAAACTTTAGAACGCATTTCCAAATTGCCGCAAGTTACCATTGCTAAGATTGAAGGCTATGCTCGTGGTGGGGGGCATGAATTTGCTTTAGCGTGTGATATGCGCTTTGCAGCCCGAGGCAAGGCTATTTTTATGCAGATGGAAGTGGGTATGGGCATACTGCCTTGCGGCGGCGGAGCGTCGCGTATGGCGCGACAAACAGGTCTTGGGCGTGCCTTGGAGATTATTCTTGGCGCACGGGATTTTGATGCTGATACGGCGGAAAAATACGGTACCATTAATAGAGCATTGGATGCCGCTGAGATTGGCCCGTTTGTGGAAGCTTTGGCACAACGTATAGCTTGCTTCCCTTCTGAGTCCATTAATGCGTGTAAACAAGCTGTATATGCATCGGTGGATTTACCCATTGCTGAGGCTTTAAAGGAAGAGGCGTACTGGCTGTATCAGGCCACTAGCGCAACCCCTGCCATTCAACGTTTTACTGTGGCCTATGAAACAGATTTTCAGAATAAAATGGAAAATCAACGCACTTTTGAAGAGCAGCTTATTAAATTGCAAGAAGTGAAATAGTAGTAAGACTGCTGTACAGTGATTGTGCAGCAGTCTTACCATGAAAAATGTGGAAATTTTCCGATGTGAATCCCGTCTAGAAAAAAGCTTCTAGACGGGATTTTACTTTAGAACGTGAACTGGAAAAGATAGCCAGCGCTAATGGCCATGACAAGCACAACTACCAAGAATGCTATGATGACGGGCAGTTTAAATAAAGACTTTAAGAGAATCACTTCGGTAAGGCTGGCGCCGCCTCCGCCTATAATAAGTGCCATTACTGCCCCAAGTCCCATACCTTTTGCCACTAAAACTTGAGAAAGCGGAATAAGCGCTTCCACACGTACATAAAGAGGAATGCCTATAACTGCTGCTAAAGGTACGGCAAATAGGGAGTCTCCGCTGGCATGAGTGGCTATGAAATCAGAAGGAACAAAGCCATAGATAATGGAACCTAATGAGATACCCAAGAGCAAATAAGGTAAAACTTGCTTAAATTGTGTGTAGCCATCTTTTAGAGCTAGCTTTGTTTTTTCTTTAAAAGTGAGTCCTTGGGGCTTGGGTTCTTGGGTACAACAAGAGCTTGTATTTTCTGCTGTAATAGGAGTGCAACAAGAGCTTTTTTCCTCTGCAGGTGGGGTACAACAACCTAAAGGCTGCAAAGTAGGCTTAGGCGTGCAACAAGTGCTTTGAGGTGCAGGAGTGCAGCAAGTGCTATTCTCTAATGGTGTAAGAGTTTGCATGGTGGGAACTGATGCCTGTGTGTCACAACAAGAGCTCTTTTCTTTGGAAGGCGTGTCGCAACAAGCTAAAGGTTGCAAGATGGGTTTAGGCGCGCAACAAGAGCTTTGAGGTGCTGGATCACAGCAAGAACTTTGTTCTGGTGTTGTGCTTGGGCAGCACTCAGTGGCTTTTTTACTTGTGGTGCAACAAGAGGATTCAGTATTTTCTAAACTGGAGGTAATGACGTAATCTTCAAACTTCATGAGATTTAAAATATACCCCGCTAAAATAGAAACAAAGAGCGCAATGCCTGTATATACAATAGTGACTTTCATGCCAAAAGTAGCCACAAACAAAGCTATGATGATGGGGTTTAAAAGCGGTGAGGCAAATAAAAATGTCATGGTGGGGCCAAAGCCTGCTTTAGCTCGTAAGAGCCCGCGCAACATGGGTATGGTGGAGCAGGTGCAAAAAGGTGTGATGGCACCTAAGCCTGCTGCCATGACATAGCCACGTCCCTGCGAAGCGCCCAAAAGTTTTTGTATCTTGCTGTCTGGTATATATTGTTGTATCAAAGAAACACCAGCGGATATTATAATAAATAAGACGGATAACTCTACTCCAAGGAAGAGAAACATGCCTAGGGCATCTTTAATCATGGGTATGTAGTCTTGCATAAGGACTCCTTGCTCAATTTATATTTCTAGAATAGTCGAAATATAAAACTTGTCAAGGGGAATTATATCAAGTATGATTTTTTTATTGATTGAAAATAGCATGCAGGGAGGTAGCTATGGAGCTAGAAAATGCGGCATCATTGCTGAAAGAATTGGGCCATCCCACGCGGCTTTCCATTTACAGGCGACTCGTTATTGCAGGTAAACAGGGGCTTCCCGTGGGTGAAGTACAGAAGGAGTTGAACATTCCTGCTTCTACGTTAAGCCATCATATTTCAGCATTGGTTGCAGTGGGCTTGGTGAAGCAAAGGCGTGAGGGCAGGGTGTTGTTTTGCACGACCCAGTATGAAATTTTGCAAGAGCTGCTCTCGTTTATGACAGATCAATGTTGTAGTGAGCAAGCAGAAGGTCTTTCTTTGCCAACACAAAGAGATGGCGTTAATTACTGGAAACAGCATAGCCAGTGGTAAGAGACATGGGTGGCATATAAA
Source organism: uncultured Desulfovibrionaceae bacterium (assembly GCA_964371225.1). Taxonomy (GTDB): domain Bacteria; phylum Desulfobacterota; class Desulfovibrionia; order Desulfovibrionales; family Desulfovibrionaceae; genus CAYJAD01. The sequence continues at coordinate 1,263 of CAYJNA010000141.1, read as the reverse complement.
AAAGCTCGGTAAGGTGATACTTACCGAGCTTTTTTGTGTTTTAAAGAAGAAAGCTTATGCAGAAACGAGGTTTTTGGCGCGCATGGCTTCTACTGCTTCATCAAACTCTTGCTGTAAAGAAGTCATGAGCTCACGAACAGAAATTATGCTGTCAATTTTCCACACATTGCTACCGCAAAAAGCAAATCCTTTTTCTAAATTGCCACGCATGGCGCTAATAAGTGCCATGGCAATACAGTAAGGGGTTTTTTCTTGTTCACATGTGTGTACGCAGTGAAAAGCACATTTAAAAGGTTTTTTATTGCCTTCGCGATAGGCTTTAACAAAAGCTCCATTTAAAGCGCGCCCAGGCATGCCCACAGGGCTTTTGATAATGGTAATGTCTTCTTGCTTTGCATCCACAAAAGCTTGCTTAAAACGTATGTCAGCGTCACATTCATGGGTAGCCACAAAACGTGTACCCATTTGAACACCGCTGGCGCCCAAATCTAAAATATGTTTAATGTCAGCACCGCTGTACACGCCACCGCCCGCAATAACAGGAATGGCACGCCCTGCTTTATCTTCAAGGCCTTTGGCTACGTCCACCAGTTCAGGAAGAAGTTTTTCCAAAGAAAATTCAGGTTTATCTAAATCTTCAGCTTTAAAGCCTAAATGACCGCCAGCTTTAGGGCCTTCTAAAACAAAAGCATCAGGTACATAATCAGAACTCTTTACCCATTTTTTGGCAAGAATGGTGGCAGCACGAGCAGAAGACACAATGGGTACCAGCTTGGTGCGAAATTCTTCTTTCTTTTGTTCGCATACTGTGCGGAAAATCTTAGGTAACTCTGTGGGAAGACCGGCACCTGAAAAAATCACATCGGCACGATTTTCAATGGAAGTTCTTACCATGTCACTGAAGGTAGTTAAAGCTACCATAATATTTACACCGATAAGACCAGAAGTAAGTTCACGGGCTTTTTGTAATTCATTGCGTAATGCGCGAACATTGGCCTCAATGGGATTGCTTACTACATCTGGTTCTTTCATGCCAATCATGGCACCGGCAATAACACCAATGCCACCTTCATTGGCCACAGCGGAAGCCAGTTTAGAAAGTGAAATACCTACGCCCATACCGCCCTGCACAATGGGAAGTTTAGCCGTAATATCGCCTATTTGTAAGCTGGGTAAACTCATATACATACTCCAAAGGATAATTGTTTAAAATGTAATAGAGTAGTATAAAGCGTAACGAGAAAATGAGCAACATTTGTTTTT
>CAYJNA010000140.1:0-4799 GCA_964371225.1 uncultured Desulfovibrionaceae bacterium | reverse complement strand
GAGACCTCTGCGCAATTCATTGCGTAGGGGCTCATGGAGCGTTGACGACAGTCAATGTGACCAAAAATCAAGAATAGGCCTAACCTTGCTTCCCCATTAAGTGTTTGATTTTTCTGCCTTTAGCTCTGCACATATTATTTTACACTTCAAACATTTTTTCAAACTTTAGACACAAAGCTATATTTGAAAATAATTGTACAGAAATTTCTATAAAAAGAGTATGCTAAAAGGATAAGAATTTGCCATTTGGTGGATTTTTACCTATTAAATTCCCCCCCAGTCTTATGTTGCATTTTCTTTCTTTAGACGTTAGTTTTACTTAATTTATGCTTTTACAGAATGCATATTGCCTAAAAATTTCCTAGATATAAGCTTAGTAAAGTAAAAAGGAGATCCTCTATGATTAAAAAAGCACTACAATTTTTTATTATGTTTTTCCTATGTATTAACGTCATTACGGTATATTTTGTGGAAAATGCACAAGCTTCTGAAGAATTCGCTCCCAATCACTATTATGCCACCGCCACAAGCTATGGTGTAAAAATACGTAATGGCCCAGGGATACGATTTAAAGAAAACGATTTGAAACTAAATAAAAATGCTTATAGTAACGCACCTAAAAAAATTCTTTATGATGATTATTTATTCGGGCTAATACTAGATAATACTATTATAAAAGGAGATGGTGCATGCAGTGCTTGGCAAAAAATCGTTGCGGTACATACTTCTTGGGACTCTGAAGAAATCATAAAACCCCTTTGTGAAACAAAAAATGGAACAAATAACTTTGCATGTTTTGAAACGGCGTATGTTTGCAAAGACTTTATCAAAACAAGCCCCATATTTTATACAACTAAAAACAACAATGCCTTGATTGAACATTTTCGAAAAATCAATCAAAAGACTGCACAGTAACGTACCTGACTACATAAAAAGTATGTAAGTATTATAACTGTAAGATACTTTTTATAGCGAGGAGAAATGTATGATTTTTTTAAAACAATTTGCTTTACTCATGGCAATAGTATTTTTAGGAATACTCCCTACACATACACAGGCTGAGGAAACAGAATTTCAAGAAATCAAAGTACACATGAAAGTACAAGAGTATAATAAAAATGCTTTTGTTGAAATTCCCCATATGCAGCATGCAGGTGAAAGCACATCTGCCATTGAAAAAGAAATTACTACTACTTTTTTTGATGCCTATGAAAAGGCATGGAATAAAGATGGTGCCAACTCCGATATATACATTGCCACCTACCCTTTTGATGGTGGCGAAATAATACAATATATTATCACTTCATATATAAACTCTGCTCAAGACGGCCTACAGAACAAAATAGCATCCTTTGCTTTTCGTAAAAAGGACAATACCTATTTGGATATAAATTATATCCTCAAGAAAAATAAAACTACGACAAAAAATGTTATAAACATTGCAAAAAAGCTACTCACTGAGAAAAATTTTACTGTAAAATCTGTAGCATTACATGGTGCTGTATTAGGTGAAAATGTTACTACGGTTGTATACTATCTTCTAAGTGCTGAAATTGACAAACAACAGGGTGAAGGTTTACGAGAGTATATCTTTTGGGTGAATTCTGAGCCAGAAGAAGAATTTCTCCACTTTATCAATCCTTTCAATGAGCAAACATTTACAGTTGGAAATCCGTTACTCCTATCTGCTACTGCATCGGGAAAAGCTTTACATTTTAACAGAAGCCCGTTTCATCATCATAGTATAAAATCCTATGGACTTGTAAACACAAATACTACCCAAGCCAGCATTTCTCTTCCCAAGGAACACCCTACATATTTAGAAGAAAACGCTGAATATTCTGACGCTTATATGCTTATGGATCTTGCATTAATGAATGCGCATAATTCTCTTTCAAAAGAAGAATATAATCATTTGGAAAAGGTTGTAAGTATAGGCGTAAAAAATGATTTAAATTCAGAGCATTCTCATGCAAAGGCCTATAAAAATGCAAGCCAGTATATTGAATATATGCTTGCTAAAAACAGTGATGCTACAGAATTTTACTATGCCCAAGGTTATGAAACTTCACTGGGCTATGCCAGTGTTCATACCGATGAGAAAGGAATTAAAACATATTATTTAACGAGCCTCGTCAACGGAATTACCCGTGCCATTGTAAAAGAATTACAAGACAAAACGCTACAATTATACAATTGGTCCACGAATACATTTGATACATCAAAAGATACCACTCTTACTTTCAATGAAAATGAAGACGGGTTCACAATACATATAGCATGGGATGAAGAGCTACATGCACCTCATTATGTAAAAGCTGGTTTTGGTGAAGATTTTGAAGATGGGTATGGTTTTTCAAATCAGTTTTTTATGGAATAACTTTCTAGTATAAAGCTTAAATTGCAGAGCATGTTCATATAGTATTACTGACAGAAAAAAACCCTTTCTGTCGGTAATACTACAGTAAAATATTTGCTTAACCCTTTGCTTTTTTAAGCCATGATTCACCCTGCTCTAAAAGCTCCATCACCTTATCTTTATTTAATTTTTGCGCATCATAGGTGATATCCAATGTGCCAGCATCGCTATTAAGGTCAATTTTTTTTACACCAGGGTAAAACTTCAAGAGCATTTTAATTTTTTTGGCCAAAGCTTCATCTTGAAAAGCCTCATGCTGTAAACTAATTTGCCCATCACTGAAAGCAGTTATATGATTTTTAAACATAGTAATCCTTTAAGAGAGTTTTGCAGATTCAATACAAGCAAAAGCTTCATGATTATGTATAGATTCCATGCTTTGCACTTCTACTCTATACCAAGAAACTTGTTCATGCTGCGCAAGACGAATGGCAGCAGCACGCACCACATCTTCCACAAAAGCAGGGTTTGCAAAGGCGGCTTCCGTGACATATTTTTCATCTTCGCGCTTTAATAAACTATACACAGGAGAAGAACCAGCTGCTTCTGCAATTTCCACCAATTCTTCTATCCAGAAAAATTTACGCATACGTACAGCCATACGCACCAATGTGCGCTGACTATGAGCACCTTCTTTGCTAATGGCTTTAGAACAAGGGCACACAGACATGACAGGAACTTCTACTTCCAATAAAAATTCTGGCTTGTCAGTATCACTACCGAGTTCACCGGTAAGCGTACATTGATAATTTAAAAAGCCTTCCCTCTGCGTTGCTGGAGCTTTTTTGCGAATAAAATACGGAAAAGAAAAAGAAATAGAGGCTTTTTTCGCCTGTAATCTTTGTTGAACATCCTGCAAAAGACGTTTCATAGACTGATAGTTGAGTTCTTCGCCCCAGCCTTCCAAGGCTTCCACAAAACGACTCATATGCGTACCTTTAAAAGCAGATGGTAATTCCACCCCTAAAGAAACTTTAGCCACAGTATGTTGATGCCCTTCTGCTCTATCAAGCACCACCACCGGCAAAGAAATATTTTGAATACCTACTCTATCTATATCGAGGGGCACCAAGGCTGGGCCCATTTGCACATCTTCCATTATACCAAATCCTGGCCTGTTGTTGTAGATGAAAAAGCCCCGTGCTTAACACCCCGAATGGAAATCAAGGCATTGGCAAGCTGACGAATACGCTCAGCTTCTCCTTTAAGCACCAGTACTTCAAGACAATTATGATGATCTAAATGTACATGTAAAGTAGCAATGATGCAATCATGTGCATCATGTTGTAAAGCCATAAGTCTTTTGGAAATATCGCTTTTATGATGGTCATACACAAGAGTAAGCGTGCCTGCTGCCGCATCATTGGCTGTATTCCAGCTATCTTCTACCAAGGCCTTACGAATAAGATCTCGTATGGCTTCAGAACGGTTCGCATAAGAATTTTTTTCGCATAGCGCGTCAAAGGAGGCCAGTAAATTAGTATCAAGGGAAACACCAAAACGCGTTACTTTACTCATAAATACCTCAATTTACCAAGAATACAAATGACCATGGGTAAAACCGTAGTTTTCCCTAGCGACGTAATTCCCAAACTTGCACGGTGACAGGTACATCTTGCGCATACAAAGCTTCTATGGGCGCTTCATAAACCCTTTTTGCCACCCATTTTCTTCGTATGATTTCTGCACGAAAGTGCTCATATACCGAACGACATGGCTCTGCAATCCATGCTACTCCATCCTTTGCCAAAGCATATTCAATGAAGTTTAGCACAGGATGCACAAAACCACGCTCATACATAATATCCCCGCCCCAAAGAAAATCAATGCTTCCTTTGGCTACAGCAGGGCGACGCCAGTCCATAACAGTCCACAAAGGTTGTGTAATTCCGTTTACTTCAGCATTTTTATAGGCAAAATGTAAAGCATCTTCTTCATAATCCATGGCAAGCACATGAGCACCAAGCCATTGCCCTACCATGGCTGTAAGACCAAGGCCACAACCCACATCTAAACAGCGCGCTCCCACAAGGCGGCTTTTTTGCTCATAAAGCCATCCACAAAGCGCCACAGAGGAAGGCCATAGTTCTGTCCAATAAGGCAAGCGCTCATCATCCTCAAATGAAGAAACGCGCACTTCACGCGTCATGGCATCCCACAACTCTTCTAAATCTGCTGCACGATGTAATTCAAATTCTCTCCCACATACCTGTACGCGAATGATGGGAGAATACGATGTTAAGGACGTGGACATATTCAACTCACTAATTTTTTTTCCACGGCGACAGTACCTTCTCTTTCTAAGAAGCGCAAGCCTTAGAGCTTTAAAGTAAAAGAATGAAATTTTGTGTTACAGCATAGCTTTGTAACAAAAATATAA
>CAYJNA010000139.1:0-4955 GCA_964371225.1 uncultured Desulfovibrionaceae bacterium | reverse complement strand
AATTCTTCATCATCCATGCTATCCACAAGGCTGTTCACATCTTCAGATTTAAAGATATCTTTCACTTCGTCACGAAGGGCTTGGGTAGCAGCGCCACCTTCAAGCATTTCGTTTACTTTGCGACCCAATTCTTTGGCAGCCCAACCAAGGTGCGTTTCCATAATCTGCCCGATGTTCATACGAGAAGGCACACCGAGAGGGTTAAGAACGATGTCCACAGGACGACCGTCAGCAAAGAAAGGCATATCTTCTTCTGGTAAGATACAAGAGACAACACCCTTGTTACCGTGACGACCAGCCATTTTGTCACCTACGGAAAGCTTTCTCTTCACAGCGATATATACTTTCACGGTTTTGATGACGCCAGGAGCCAAATCGTCTCCTTCAATGACTTTTTCGCGCTTGGTATCGTAAATATGCTTTAAATATTCCACGCGTGCTTCATAAGCATCAAGGGCATCGTTAACGGCTTCGTTGGCTTCCTTACTCTTAAAGAGACCGGATAAACGTTTAACAGGTAACTCAGCATACACTTCATCGGTAAGAACAGCGCCGGCTTCTGCAAGCACTTCGCCTTTTCTCTTGCCGGGAACAGTGACAGCAATTTGCTTACCGATGAGCAAGCTATGTAATTTAGCTTTGGTGCTTTCGGTTAAAGCGCGAACGTGATCCATTTCCTTTTGGTCAAGCACAGCGGTGTCATGAGCCTCAATGGCAAGGGTACGGTCGTCTTTATCGCCAGAGCGACGGTTAAACATCTTCACATCAATGATGGTACCTTCGATTCCTGGGGGAACCTTAAGGGAAGTGTTTTTCACATCGCGAGCTTTTTCACCAAAGATGGCGCGTAAAAGCTTTTCTTCAGGGGTAAGTTGTGTCTCACCCTTAGGAGTGATTTTACCCACAAGAATATCATCGGGCTTTACAGAAGCGCCAATGCGAATGATGCCGCTTTCATCAAGATTGCGTAGCATATCTTCGCCCACGTTGGGTATATCACGGGTGATTTCTTCGGGTCCGAGCTTGGTATCACGGGCTACGGCTTCAAACTCTTCAATATGCACGGAGGTGAACACGTCTTCCTTCACCATGCGTTCAGAAATAAGAATGGAGTCTTCGTAGTTATAACCACACCAAGGCATAAAGGCTACCACAAGGTTTTTACCAAGAGCTAGTTCACCGTCGGAAATGCCGGTACCGTCAGCTAAAATGGTTCCCTTGGTAATGCGTTGGCCTGGCATACAGGAAGGCTTTTGCCCAAAACAGGAGTTTTGGTTGGACTTATGATACTTAAGCAAGTCATAAGCACGCACGCCACCACGTTCTGGGTAAATATCGCCATCATATGCCACAATAATGCGATTGGCATCGGCGTATTTTACAAGGCCGTCAGCTTCGGCCACAATACAGGCGCCTGAGTCGCGAGCCACGTCAATTTCCATGCCTGTACCCACAAGAGGTTTCTCCGAGCGTAGTAAGGGCACGGCTTGGCGTTGCATGTTGGAGCCCATGAGCGCGCGGTTAGCATCGTCATGCTCAAGGAAAGGAATAAGCGCAGCGGAAATGGATACCATCTGACCGGGAGAAATGTCCATGAGGGTCACTTCTTCACGGGGGCGCATTTCCACATCACCGTGTACGCGCACTGTTACTTGCTCATCAAGGAAGTTACCTGCAGCGTCCACACGGGCATTGGCCTGTGCCACTACGTGGTTTCCTTCACGAGAAGCATCAATATGTACGATTTCTTCTGTCATTTTACCTTCACGCACCACGCGATAAGGTGTTTCAATGAAACCAAAGTCGTTTACCTTAGCAAAGGTGGTCAAAGAAACGATAAGACCAATGTTTGGACCTTCAGGTGTTTCAATGGGGCAAATACGACCATAGTGTGAAGTATGTACGTCACGAACCTCAAAGCCGGCGCGTTCACGTGTTAAACCACCGGGACCCAAAGCAGAAAGACGACGCTTGTGCGTAACTTCTGACAAAGAGTTGGTTTGGTCCATGAACTGTGACAATTGTGAGGTGCCAAAGAATTCTTTAAGCACAGCAGCCACAGGCTTGGGGTTAATGAGGTCATGTGGCATAAGAGTAGCCACTTCTTGCAAGCTCATGCGTTCTTTGATGGCGCGCTCCATGCGTACAAGACCAATGCGATATTGGTTTTCCACAAGCTCGCCCACAAGACGCACACGACGGTTGCCAAGGTGGTCAATATCATCGGCAGGGCCGTGACTGTCTTTTAAGCTTACCAAGACTTTGATGGCAGTTAAGATGTCTTCATCGGTGAGGGTGCGCACATCTTCGTTGGACTCAAGAGCCAAGCGTTGATTAAGCTTGTAGCGACCCACAGGAGAAAGATCATAATAATCACCGCTACGGAAAATATTGTCAAAGAAAGAAGCGGCAATTTCGGGTGTTGGAGGAGAAGAAGGACGTAAACGACGATAAATCTCTTCTTGTGCCTTTTCCATGTCAGGAACGCGATCCATAACTAAGGTGTCACGGATGGAAGAAGAGGCGTCAGAGCCCTTAGTATGCAATACAGGAATGCGGTTAATACCGGCATCGCGTAAGCGATCAAGTACGCCGCCGGTGATTTCTTCCGCGGCTTCTGCTAGCACTTCGCCTGTTTCTGCACTGACCATATCTTCTGCAAGGAATAATCCTTCCAAAGTGGCAGGAGCCACTTCAATGGTTTCTACGCCGGCTTCGCAAAGTTGGCGCCAAGCACGCTTGGTGATGGGCTTGCCTTCTTTTACAAGTACGGTACCATCAGGCAGGGTAATGTCTGTGAAGGCATTGTCCTTGCGGAATAAATGCTTTTCCACTTCCCAAAGTACTTTTCCGTTGCCTTCCACGCGGTAAATTTCACGAGAATAGAAATACTCGAGAATTTGCGCATTGGTCATGCCCATGGCTTTGAATAAAATGGTGGCGGGCATCTTACGACGACGGTCAATACGTACATATAAAATGTCTTTATGGTCGAAGTCAAAGTCAAGCCAAGAACCACGCATGGGGATAACGCGACAAGAGTAGAGTACTTTACGGCTGGTATGTGTTTTACCGCCGTCATGCTCAAAAATAATACCAGGGGAGCGTTGTAATTGGTTTACAATAACGCGCTCTGTACCATTTATGATAAAGGTACCCTTTTCGGTCATTAAAGGCAGAGTACCAAAATAAATATCTTGCTCTTTAATATCCCTAATGGTGCGGTTACCAGAATCTTCATCCACGTCATAGACCACAAGACGCATCTTGATGCGAATGGGGGCTTCGTATGTTAAGCCTTTGGAAATACACTCGGCTTGATCATACTTGGGGTCTTGAATAGTGTAATCAACAAAGTCAAGACTAGCCGTACGGTTAAAATCCTCGATGGGAAATACAGTACGGAAAACACCCTCTAAACCTTCATCATGACTGCGCACCACGGCGCCTTCTTGAAGGAATTTACGATAAGAATCTATTTGTAGATTCAACAAATGTGGTATGGGAAGTGTGACTTTGATCTTGCCAAACTGTTTGGTGATCTGACCCATCGGGTACCTCAAATATCTAACGTTTTTCCGCTGCGCAGCGGGTGATATGGAGATTGCCAGCAAGGACAATAACAATACTATAACGCCATAAGGCGACAAAAAAGCAACCCCTTTTCTTTTGAAAATTGGCTGTTTATTTTGTCGCTGCTATGTTTTTTATCAATGTAAACAGAGAATTGCGTTACTTTCCAGAAAGCACCATCCTTTGTGTGCAATGTGTTGAGGAAAGTATAATAGAGAAAAAAAATGCCTTTGGCAAGCAATTTTTTTAGAATATATCATTATACACCACCTGTTAAGAACTTACAAGAGGGCAGAGGGGCTAGCCCCTTGCTGTGTAGATACAGAAAAAATTCATAAATGTACATGGCTCATAAGTATCATGAAGGGGCAAAGTTTTTTTTGGTATTACAAATATACTTTCTCTAAGAAAAGGGTTGCGCAGAGGGGGACAAAAGAAATACCATAGGCAGCCATGCATTAATTATATAATAACAAAGTGTTAATGCAAATTTTACTGCATAAAGCATAGTATTCTCGATAAAGGAAATTTCACATGAACATAATGGCTCGTTTACAACCACTTATAATAATAGCTTTTGCCTTGCTGGGGCTTTGGCTGGGCATTTTTACCTCCTTAGGCAATATATCCGTTTATTATGTGGAAATATGCTTAATGTTGCTTTTATACATAGTGTTTTTATCCATTAATCTTGGTGAAGTAAAAAAATCAGTTATGAATATCAAATACACGGCCACCAGTGTTTTTGTGAACTTTGTAATTACGCCACTGGTGGCCTATGCGCTTGGCAGTATTTTTTTTGAAGATTCCATTGAAATACGCATTGGTCTACTTATGCTTCTCACAACACCGTGTACGGATTGGTATTTGGTTTTCACCAAGCTCAGTAAGGGAAATATAGAAATTAATATGGCCATTTTGCCCATAAATTTGTTATTACAAGTGGCTTTAATGCCGGTATACTTACTTGTATTTTTAGGAAGTGCCATCCATATAGATATGTATGCACTTGGTAAAAGCATTATAATTGTTTTATGCATACCCTTTATCTGTGCCATGCTAACAAGAATATTGATAAAAAATCGTGTGGCTGTACAAGAGTTTATTTCTGATAAAAGTGATATGTTACAATTGTTTTTTCTTTGTATAGCTGTGCTTATCATGTTTGCATCTGAAGGGAAAAATCTACTGGAAAATTATATATTGCTTGTGAAAATGTTTGTGCCCTTACTTTGCTTCTTTAGTATAACTTTTTTTGTGGTGAAATTTTTAGGCTCTGCATTACACTTTAAACAAGAAGACATCATTTCTTTACATCTTACAACCTTGGCGCGAAATTCTCCTTTAGCATTAGCCATAGCCGTAGCAACCTTTCCCACGCA
>CAYJNA010000138.1:0-4980 GCA_964371225.1 uncultured Desulfovibrionaceae bacterium | reverse complement strand
TTTTCACTTATGGCGGAGAGGAAGAGATTCGAACTCTTGGTACGCGATTAACGTACACACGATTTCCAATCGTGCTCCTTCGACCAACTCGGACACCTCTCCGCACAAGCGAATGTCTTTCTATGTAAAATTCGCTTCTTTGGCAAGCACTTTTTTTACACTTTTTTAGATTTTTTTATCAAGCATTTAAAATAATAGAGAATATTTTTTAAAAAACATATTATTATTTCCAATAAAGAATCCTAAAACACCTATTCAGCGCACAGATTACGCGCCATAAGTGCCGCAGCGCACTCTCTGGGAGAGATTCCTGTATATAAAATATCATACACAGCGGTGGTGATGGGCGCGCTTATGCCATGCTTTTGCACCATGGCATACACAGCCTCAGTGGTTTTCACCCCCTCAGCCACCATGCCCAAGGAATGTACAATATCTGCCAACTGCTCTCCCTGCCCTAGGCGCAAGCCCACTTGTCTATTACGCGAGAGGTCACCATTGGCCGTAAGTGTTAAATCTCCAAGTCCGGAAAGCCCCATGAAGGTGGCGGCATCAGCGCCACAAGCCACACCAAGGCGACACATTTCCGCCAAACTACGAGTAATAAGTGCCGCGCGGCTATTATGTCCAAAACCTAAGCCATCACACAAGCCCACAGCTATGGCCATAATATTTTTCAAAGCTCCACCCAATTCAATACCCGTGATGTCCTTGCCAGAATAACAACGGAAAGTAGCTGTGGAAAAGAGAGAGCGCAAATATTGCCCCAGCTCTTTGGTATCTGCCCCAAGCACCACCGCCGTGGGGTGCCCCTGCAAAACTTCATCGGCAAAGGAAGGCCCCGATAAGATGGCGTATTGCGGCTTTTTATCTTCAAGCACTTCCAACACCACTTGGCGCAAAGTTTTAGAGGTGGCACTTTCTAAGCCTTTGGCCGTGTTAATAAGAACACAATTTTCTGGCAAATACACGGCTATGCTATGTAAATAGGCGCGTAAAGATTGCGCAGGTATGGCCAATACATACAAAGAATATTGGCATAATTCTTCCAAATGCGTGGTGGCCTTCACCCCTGCATGCAAAGTATGCCGTGACATATACTGAATATTACGATGTTGCGTATTTATCTCACGTGCTACATCTTCATGACGCACAAATAGGCACACATCATGCCCACCCTCAGCCAACACATGCGCCAAAGCTGTTCCCCAGCTACCACCGCCCAACACTGCCACACGACATTTTTCCATGCTCATCCCCTCTTTTCCTCATGACACAACTTAACAGCAAAACATTGCGCTAACTTTAATTAACAACAGCACTATAAACCATAGTGACGCAGAAAAAAAGCAGAGAAAAAGCTTGCATTCTTCAAGGCAAGCATATAGAGTTTCCATTCGAGTTCTCCAAGAGGGGGTGATTTCTTTGCCAGGTGTATTCCTTAACGAAGACGATTATAACTTCGATATCGCATTACGTCGCTTTAAAAAGCAAGTAGAAAAGGCTGGTGTTCTTTCTGAAATGAAAAAACGTCAACACTACGAAAAGCCAAGCGTTATGCGTAAAAAGAAGAAAGCCGCTGCTAGAAAGCGTCTTATGAAAAAGATCAGAAAGATGAACATGGGCTAAGCCCATATCTATATAAGTGCAGTGCACTTTGAGATGTCAGAGATCCTGCGGGGAATTCGCACACCGAATTCCCCGCCTTTACTATTTGTTTTAGTGCATAAAGGCCTTTCCCATGACGTTAAATGAGCGCATAGAAAAAGATTATATTACAGCCTATAAGGCTAAAGAACAACGTAAGCTTGATGTGTTACGCCTCCTTAAGACGGCTGTTAAAAATCTTTTGGTAGAATTAAAACGCAATAATGGCACGCTTGATGATGCTGAGATGATGGACGTGCTTTTACGTCAAGCCAAGCAACGCCAAGATTCCATCGTGCAATTCACCGAAGCCGGTCGTCCCGATCTTGCTGAAAAAGAAGCTGCTGAATTAGTTATTTTGCAAGAATATTTGCCACAGCCTCTGAGCGCGGAAGAGCTTGCCGCAGCCATAGATGCTGCCATAGCCGATACAGGAGCTCAAGGCCCTAAAGATATGGGTAAGGTTATGAATGCCATCATGGGTGCCTACAAAGGCCGTGTGGACGGTAAAAGCCTCTCTGCCACCATCAAGGAGCGCTTAAGCGCATAGCATAAGGCTTTATGATACCTGCACGTACGTTTACCGCTCTGGAGTTTGATAAGGTTTTAGAACACCTTGCTCACAAGTGTTTATCTGCTTCTGCCAAGACAGCAGCCCTTGCCTTGCGCCCTTTAGAAAGTGCTCACGCAGCCACGGAAGCTGCGCGTCTGCATGATGAATGTTGCACTTGGGCTAGCCTTGCAGAAGGCTCCTGCTCAGGAGCAGCACAGGGAAATGACAAAAAGGGCTTTCGCATGGCAACGTTTCCCGATGTTTCCGCCATTGCTCCCTTCTTACGTGCGCCTCATGCTCTTTTAGACCTTGATGCCTTATGGACTTTACGTGAAGTTTTACGTATGGCGCATCAAGCTTCTGTATCCATTACCACTTTAGCAGAATCTTCTCAGGGCGAAAATACATGGCCGCGCCTTGTAGCTTTGGTGCAAGCCTCTCCTCTACCGGAAGCTTTGACGCAAGCCTTACGCCGCTGCCTTGGTGATGATGGTAATATTCGTGATGAAAGCTCCCCTGAACTCTTGCTAGTTCGTACAGAATTACGTCGATTACACCAAAGTTGCTTACGCCGCGTTAAAGACTTTGCCAATGAATATAATATTTTGCACTATATGCAAGATGCTTTCATGACCTTGGCTTCAGACCGTTATGTATTGCCACTCAAAGCCAATTTTAAAGGCCGTTTGCAAGGTATCATTCATGATTGGTCTCAAACGGGCGAAACATGCTACTTTGAACCCATGTTCTTAGTGGAAGTTAATAATAATCTGCAAGATTTAAAACGCCAAGAACGCGAAGAAGAACGCAAAATTTTAGAATACCTCACAGCTTTAGTGCGTGAGGCTTTGCCGCTGGTGCAACACGCCACAGACTTTCTCACCCGCATTGATCTCTTGCTGGCCATGGAAAAATTGGCGCAAGACATGGCCAAATGTTTGCAAAATGACAGCGGTAATCACAAAAAAGTATTAGGAAAAGCCGCAGCAAAACGCGCTGCTTTTGAAGCTAGCACCACCGCCACCCATTGCCATTATGTGGCTCTTATGGAAAAGGACGCCGATGTCTTTTTACCAGAAGCGCGCCATCCCCTCTTGGCTCTTGGCGGACATGCACAGCCCATAGATATTTTACTGAACAAAGGCGAACGCGGCCTTGTTATTTCAGGGGGAAATGCCGGCGGTAAAACCGTCTGTTTAAAAACCCTTGGCCTTACGGCACTCATGGCCATGAGTGGTTTTCCCGTACCAGTGGGCGCCGGAGCGCGACTGCCTGCTTGGACGCATATTCACGCCTTTATAGGTGATGCGCAAAGCTTGGAAGATCATGTTTCTACCTTCACGGGGCAAATACGTCAGCTTAGCGCCGCTTGGGAAGAGGCAGACACGCATAGTCTTATTTTACTTGATGAATTTGGTGCCGGCACAGACCCTGCTCAAGGCGCTGCTTTGGCGCAAGCGGTTCTTGATGGCTTGCTAGACAAAGATGCCACTGTCATGGCGGCGACACACTTTCCTGCGCTAAAGACCTACGCCCTTTCTCGCGAAAAAGCGCGCGCGGCTTCGGTTCTTTTTGACCCTAGTACCAAACGCCCTCTTTTCCGCTTGGCCTATGACCAAGTGGGAGCCAGTCAGGCCTTAGATGTGGCGCGCGAACATGGGCTTCCCGAAAGTATTTTACGTCGCGCTGAACATTATTTGCTTATGGATGGCGAAGATACCAGCGCTCTCATCGAACGCCTCAACGTTTTGGCTGTACAACGCGAAAAGGAAATTGACGCCTTAAAGCGCGATCAAGTGGAGCAAAAACACAAAAATCATCAATTACAAGAACGCCTTGAACGCGAACGCACCAAGCTTTATGATGATGTGCGTACCAAGGCGCATGAGCTTATGCAAGCATGGAAGGCAGGCAAAGTAACGCATAAACAGGCGTTAAAAAACATGTCTTCTCTACGTGCGGATTTAGCTCACACAGACGATACCCATGCCACAGAAAAAGTAAATTCTGCCCAAGTACTTACGGTAGATGCTTTGCGTGTGGGTTCCATGGTATTGCATAAAGCTTTTGGAAAAAAAGGAAAAGTCTGCGAAATTGATACGCGCAAAAAGCGTGTACAATTGGATATGGGTGGTGTCACCCTGTGGGCTGATATGAAGGATCTTGGCAGCGGTACTGAAGAATCATCTCGAGTACAGCTTGATAAAGGTCTCAAAAGAAACAGCGGCGTCATTACCCGTACCGAACCCTCCGGCCCGCTTTTAAGTCTTGATATACGCGGCCAAAGAGCTGACGTGGCCTTGGGGCAATTGGGAACTTTTTTAGACAAAGCCATCTTGGCCAGCCGTGAAAGTGTTGAAATTGTACACGGGCGAGGTACAGGGGTTTTACGTAAAGAAGTACACAACTTTTTGCGCTCTTTTCCCGGTGTGGAAAGCTTCCAATTGGCACCGGAAGATAGGGGCGGCGATGGTATGACTATTGTGCATTTGAGATAAGGACTTATATATACAGCAATGCGAAAAGGATATTTCGTTTTTTTTAGAAATAATACCCTCATTTAACTAAATAAGGGTATTAGCACACAGCAAAGGGTAGATCATGCAACGCAAAGACGCCATTCGTCACATAAAAGAACGAATCAATATAGTTGATATTGTACGTCGTTATGTGGATTTACAACGTAATGGCCCGCGTTGGGCGGCTCCTTGTCCTTTTCACCAAGAAACGAAACCCTCTTTTTCAGTCAATGAAGAAGAAGGCCTTTTTTATTGTTTTGG
>CAYJNA010000137.1:0-5071 GCA_964371225.1 uncultured Desulfovibrionaceae bacterium | reverse complement strand
CCGCCATGAAAGCGTAAAAATGATACTGTAAAGCCTGTCTTCCCCTTTAGGGTTGCATAAGTTTTTTAGCCTTTTCTAACACAGACACACCCGCTTGGCAGGTAATTTTTACAGGTAGGCTTCTGGGATTGCTCATGGCTTGTAAGCTTACAGCCATAAGTGCTGTGGGTTCTTGAAGTTCTAAAGATGTATTCAATGTGCCTGGGGTAAAAATGCATTGCATAAGGTTATTTTGATTTTCTTCTGTAAGGAAGGTTTGCAGGAAGCGAAATTCTTTTTCCACCTCGTTTTTCACCACGTCATAGGTTTGCTCTAAAGGCAAAGCCACTCTCTTACTGATTTCTATAAGCTTACGGGGCAATATTCCTGTGTCTGCAAGGCTGAGATCAACCTTTTTTATTTGTAATTGTGTCAATATTTGTTGGACAGCGCTAAAGCCAGAGGTAAAAAAGGAGGAAAATGTATCTACAGGCAGTATGACATCCATGGAGAGCTTGGTATCAGCCAAATTTTCTACGCCCAACTCTACGGCTAGGTTACTGGCATGGGGGTTGGGGTGAATAGCACTTTTTAAGGATGTGCTTAATGTCAGTGTGGGAGAATCTAAAAGAGGTTCTAAGTCCATGAAGCCTATTTTGGCATAATGGAGCATGATTTTGTCCATATTGATGGCAAAGGTAAGATTTGTTGCTTTTACGGCATCATAGTTTATGGTAAAACTCATATTGTCTATGCTTCCTAACTCTTCTTCTTTCTCAATTTCACCGTAGGCTATAGCAAAGCCTTTGAGGGAGAAACTTGCATCTATTTCGGTGGCGAAGTGGTCATGAATATGTTTTTGTAAAATGCTTTGTGTGGGGTCAATATTCTTGCCGCCTGAGAAAACAGTTTCCCAAATGTAGGTCATAAAAGCAGGGGAGGGCATGTCCAAAGAGCGAATTTCCATGGAATCTATAGTCGACAGTGTACGTATATTATTGGGGTCTGTGCTGCGGCTTTGTATGCCTTGCATGAGGTAAGAACCTACAACCTTGGGACTAAGGTCTTTTATCGTATAGGATTTAATAGATGTTTCTATAGTTGTGCCCATGAAGGTATTTTTGTTGTGTACATCTTGAACCTCCACGGAAGTGGCATATGCTTCTAACGAGGCTGCGGCAAGGGCTAGCATGTCTTTTTGCTCCAGTGCAGCAAAGACCTTACCCATGTTTTGCTTCCACCCAAAAACACGCATACTTTGTATAGAAGAAGTATATGTATCGCCTTGATAGGTATGCTTTGCTTGTAAATCACTGAAAATAACTTCTTCGGCTACGAGGGGGGAGCCAGCAATGGCTGGGTCTAAGGCGTCCAAGTTGGGCTGAATGATTTTAATGTGGTTTATACTAAAACTTCCTGAATCTAAAATAGGAGAGGGGCCGCGTAAGGCATGTATTTCAAGAATGTTGTCAATGACATTATAAGAAACACTTTCTGCTGAAATCTGTTGTTTTTGTAAGCTCGTTAAAACAGAACTTTCAACTGTGTTTTCCATATACTTAACACCGCCAAAACCTATGGCGCAAATGAGCACTGCCGCAAGGACAATAATAATAGTGCGTTTAGACATATATGCTCCTAAATTAGTAAAAAGTGTTACATTGTAGAATGTGATAATTCATTTAAAAAGTACACGTATATATATAATTGTCAATGCTCAAAAAGACTTCACATAATGAATTATGCAGGCGTTTAAATATAATTTAAGCCACTGTAAAAAATCTACAGTGGCTTTATAAAGTCTCAACTACTGTGCAGTACAATGCTTTGCGGTGTGACGAGTTAGTTTTTTTTCTTTAACCAGTGCTCTAGCGTACTGTAAAGGACACTGGGGGAGATGGGCTTGGTAATATGGTCATTCATACCATGGGCAATGCTTTTTTCCTTATCGCCTGTCATGGCATGGGCTGACATGGCAATAACGGGAAGGTGTGCAAATTTTTCTTGCGCACGTATGGCTTTGCTGGCAGTGAGACCATCCATAATAGGCATTTGGATGTCCATAAGTACAAGGTCGTAAGAGCTTTGTTGGAGCATGTCCAAGGCTTCTTGACCATTGTTGGCTATATCAATGGTATAGCCTGCAGATTTTAAGAGTTCTTCAGCAATAAGCTGATTAATCTGATTATCTTCTACAAGTAAAATGTGACCACCACAGTTACTATCTTCCACACCTTGTGCATTTGGGGGCAATGAGCCTTGAGCTTGCTCATGGCTTGCTAAAGGAAACACAGCAGTGAAAATAAATGTGGAGCCTTGGTCTGGCTGACTTTCTACCCAAATAGAGCCTTGCATCATTTCTACAATACGCTTGGAGATAGCAAGACCAAGACCTGTGCCGCCGTACTTACGGGTCACAGAGGTGTCTGCTTGGCTAAAAGCAGAGAATAAAAGCCCCATCTGTTCTTGGCTAAGACCAATGCCTGTATCTTTAATAGCAAACTGGCATTGTACGTGTCCTGACTCAGTAAGGTTTGTTTCAATGTTTAAGGAAATGCTTCCTACACTGGTGAATTTTATGGCATTACTCAAAAGGTTGAGCAATACTTGCTTTAAACGTAAGGGGTCGCCCACAAGAGCTATGCTTGTATGCTCTCCCATATTTATATGGAAAGAAAGATTCTTTTTTTCAAAAGAATGCTCAAAGAGATTATGCAGTTCTGAGCAGATATCTTGAATATTAAAGACGGTGTGCTCCATTTCAAGCTTACCCGCTTCAATTTTTGAAAAATCTAAAATATCATTAATAATTCGTAATAATTCATTGGTGGAAAAAAGGGCTTTTTCCATATAATCTCTTTGCAATGTGTCTAGTTGTGTGCCGGATAATATATGCAATAATCCAAGAATACCATTCATGGGCGTACGAATTTCATGACTCATATTAGCAAGAAATTCACTTTTAGCTTGGGCGCTTTTCTCCGCTGCTTCCTTGGAGAGCTGCACTTTGTGTAACATGCTTTTGGTTTCGCGCAGGTCATGAGCGTAGCTTATGTAAAGCTCTTCATTTTCAAGATGCGCGCGCACCAATGTGACATCAACTGGTAAAAGTTCACCAGAAGCGCGTATTGTTAAGCATTCAAATTTACTGCTCCCAGTTTGGGATACTTCGCTAAATTTGTTTTTTAGTAGATCATAAGAGAGCGTGCCGTCAGGTTGCTTCATGGGGAAAACATTGGCAAAATTATTAAGATAATTTTGTTTGGTGCCATAGCCTGAAAGGTGTACAGATTCATCATTACAATCTAAAATTTCTATATTGGGTGTTAAAATGTTAATACCCAGCGGAACGCCATTAAGGATGGCCGTAGTTCGCTTTTCTGCTACTTGCACTTTTCTTTGGTTTTCTTCTACTTCACGCAAGTCTTTCACATAGGTAATGATCATTTTCTTGCCTTTATACATGGTACGCACAGCGTTGACATGGCAAGGAATAGGAACATTGTCTAAGGTTTTTCCCATCCAATATGTTTCAGCGGCTCCAACGGTGAAAGCTTCGTCCAGCTTTTTCTGCATCCATTCCATGGAATTGACACCACTGGGTTGATACTTAGGGATAAGAGATGTGAAATTTTGCATAAATTCATACGCTTCTTCTAAACCAAAGTTTTTGGCAACAGCTCTGTTACACTCCACAAGTTCAAATTTTTCATTCCATATAAGAGCACCAAAGGGACTGGCGTCTAGCATAAGCTTTGCGTAGGCGTCGGCTTCGCGTATTTTTTCTTGCTGTTGGTATTGTTCTCGTAAGTCTTTTAAATATATAAGTATGACTGTCTCGTGGTTCAGAGTAGAGCGCACCAGCGTCATATCAAAGGGGATAAGCTCTCCCTCAAGGCTTTGGTGTACCCACTCTGTGCGCATATGCCCTTTTTCTAGGGCTTGCTGTAAGCACTTTTGCCCATAATCTTTAGATTTCATGCCATTGGGCTGATACTCAGGATGAAGGCTGGTAAAGTTATCAATATATTCTTGTGTGCTTTCAAAACCAAAAATACGTGCCATTTCTTGGCTGGATTCAATGAGTTTGCCCTCTTTTGTCCAAATTTGTGCGCCAAGGGGCATGGTGTCAAGCATGAGCTTCATACGCTCAGTATTATAAAAAGAAGTTTGTTGCGATCTTTCCAGCTCATCGATGGTGCTGGCAAGGGCTTGTTCTAAAATTTGCTGTGTACCAAGGTCAACAATATGTCCCACAAGTGCTTTCTCGCCCGTTTCAGGAGCCACAAAGCCCGTACTCCAGTAAAGAGCTTTTGTTGCTCTTTTTTCATTTTTAATATTGATACCGTAATGAATTTCCCTTGAATTTCTTATGGCTTCAATGTCCTCTCGCTGGTATCTGAGGCGGTCATCTAGAGGTAAATGCTGCATTTCAAGAACGGAAGAACCCAGCATATCCTCTTTGTTCACTTGGAAGAAGTCTTCATATGCTTTGTTGATTATACAAAATTTAGCATCACAATCTTTAGCAAAAAGAGGTAAAGGAATGGAGTTTACTAGAGCTTCCATAAAGTAAAGTTTATGGTTGGCAGCATTGAGTTCCTCACGAAGGGCGTCGTATGCCTCTTGCGATATGGGGGCTTTTGAGCAAGGTGGTGATTTTTTATTCATGGTATTCTCAGTACTGTGCTATATATACTATGGTATGAAGAGGCTATTTTGTTGTGATTTTGAAAATTTTTGTTGCAAGAAAAGTTACAAGTTTTTACACACGCTAGGATATAACAAACCCATCTTAGGATAAAATTTGATAGGGAGTATTACTGTAAGTTGCCTGTATTCTATTGCATTATAATGTTTTACGGCTAGAGTATATGTAGAATAATACATGTAATGTTTCATTAAGACAAGTTGAAAAATGTGTCATTAAAGATAAGAATGGATAGAAAGTTACTTTAGGAAGGAATTTTACGCCCAATTCTCATATTTTGTCAGAAAAATAAAAGAATTGGGCGGTATGTTCGTTTTATATCCTACTATCTAGTTGATGCTTAAAAACGTGTTTCCACTCGTTTTTAAGAAAGGCACGCTC
>CAYJNA010000136.1:0-5106 GCA_964371225.1 uncultured Desulfovibrionaceae bacterium | reverse complement strand
GTATATTTTTATTTACCGTTATGCGCATGACATGCCGTGATTTTGCCATGACACATGACGAAATAATTTTATAATTTTGGCTAATAAAATGTTTATTGCAAGTATTTAAACCTGACCTATCTTGACCTTGTATACAAGTGTATATATCTATAAAAGTGTGCATGCTAGTTGGTTTGATAATATTTATGAATGTATCCATACATTTTGTGTAAGGATACATAGAAGAATTTTTCTTTTGAGGTGAATGCCACTACGTAATGATGTATGAGTGTTTGAGGTGACAAGCGTTTTGCATGGAGAAATAATGTTCATCAAGGCAAGGAGTACTTATGTTTGATACTATGATTTTAGGGCAAGAATATTCGCGTGAGGCTTATAAAGAAAAAGAAAATGAGCTTCGCGTCAAACTTTTTGAACTACAGCGTCAATGCGAAGAGCATAAGATATCTATTTTGGTTACCATATTGGGTGTAGATGGCTCTGGTCGCGGTTCCCTTGTTAATGCCTTGTCTTCTTGGGTAGATACAAAAAAACTTACCAATCATACTTTTTGGAAAACCAACGAAGCAGAGGT
This sequence comes from uncultured Desulfovibrionaceae bacterium, assembly GCA_964371225.1. GTDB lineage: Bacteria > Desulfobacterota > Desulfovibrionia > Desulfovibrionales > Desulfovibrionaceae > CAYJAD01. Next base: position 4,532 of record CAYJNA010000136.1, on the reverse strand, counting down.
TTTACGTCCTGAAGCATGGAAATATTGGTTAAAATTACCATCATACGGAGAATTTGGTATCTTTTTTGGCGGTTGGTACGATGAAGACATTCGTAAGGCTTCCTATGGGGAAATAACTGAAGATGCTCTTTATAAATCCATGAGCAAGCGCGTGCAATTTGAAAGCAATTTGGCTAGTAATGGGTATGCCATAGCCAAGTTCTGGTTACATTTGGGGCAAGAAGAGCATAGTAAAAGACGTAAGGCGCGTGAAAAAGAGCAAGGGACGTGCCGTTTTACACCTTATGATGAACACAGTGAAGAAAAGTATCATCAGCTGGTGGACACAGTATCTAAAACCATTACCATGTCAGATAGAAATTTTGCACCATGGTTTATAATAGATGCCTATGATAAGCGTTTTTGCCATGTTTCTGTGGCACAGGCTATCATTAGTCATGTGGAAAGTGTGATTGCTGCTAAAATTGCAGAAAAAAATATGAAAGAAAGTGCTGTGGTGGCGGATACGGCAGAAGCTACTTCTGGTGGTAGCACCATGCTGGATAGACTAGATTTATCACCCACTTTAGAGCGCGCCGATTATAAGAAAGAGCTGAAAAAATTACAAAGTGAAGTTTTTCAACTTTCCTATAAAGCATATCAGCAGGGTATTTCATCCACACTTACCTTTGAAGGCTGGGATGCAGGCGGAAAGGGGGGAGCCATACGACGTGTGGCCGCGGCAGTAGATTCACGCATTACGCGTATTATTCCTGTAAGTGCCCCCACCGATGAAGAATTAGCCCATCACTATTTATGGCGTTTTTGGCGTCATGTGCCCATGGCTGGTTATGTAACCATTTACGATAGAACATGGTATGGCCGTGTGTTGGTGGAACGCGTGGAAAAATTTGCTAAAACGCATGAATGGAAGCGTGCATATGCGGAAATTAATAGCTTTGAAGAACAATTAGTAGATGGAAAAAATATTCTTTTAAAATTTTGGCTACATATTTCCAGCGAAGAACAATTGGCGCGTTTTAAAGAAAGAGAAAATACTCCTTGGAAAAATTATAAACTTACCGATGAAGATTGGCGCAACCGTGAAAAGGCTGATGAGTATAAAGTGGCAGCTGATGAAATGTTCATGCGCACCAATACGAGCTATGCTCCTTGGCATATAATTCCAGCCAATTCAAAATACTATGCCCGTATTCAAGTGTTAAAAATCTATCGTGATGCTTTACGAAAAGCACTTGGGGTAGAGGATGTAGAAAGTTCTTGCCAAGTGAAGAAAAAGAAAAAATAGCATTGTATAGCAAAGTTTAGACATGCCATGCACGTTTGCCTTGTACGTAGGCGTGCCTTGGGGGAAATATCTAAAAATGTGTTTTTCCACATGGTCTAACTGTTTTTTAGGGGGGCGTATACGTCTCCCTTTTTTTATATGTGCGATAATGCGTGCAGAGTACATATTGTTATTAACAATTATGATTGACTTAGGCTGCAAAAAAACCTTTTCAACTTTGTGTCATTTAGGTATGTAAAGCCCATGCAACAAAAAACACTAGATATATTGCCCATGGGGCTTGTGAGTTATGCTGAAGCCTTGGATTTTCAAAAAAAACGCGTGGCTTCTCGCATTGAAGGCAAAGTCAATGATTCTCTTTTATTGGTGGAACATCATCCTGTGGTGACTTTGGGGCGCAGAGCGCAAAGTTCGGAAGTACATGTGAGCGAAGCCCATTTGCATGCGCAGGGAATAGACTTGTTTAGCGTGGAGCGTGGGGGCATGGCCACATATCATGGGCCTGGGCAACTTGTTGCGTATCCTATAATTAAACTTCCGCGTAAAGGGCTGGCTTTCTTTATGGATGCTTTACTTAACGCCATAGAGCGCACTGTACAGTCTTTTGGTTTACCGACACAGCGTAGTGTTAATGGGCCAGGAATATGGGTACAAGGCGCAAAAATTGCCAGTGTAGGTATTGCATTGCGTAAGTGGGTCACCTTTCATGGTATGGCTCTTAATGTGAATACGGACTTACAAGGCTTTTCTTTCATAAGTCCCTGCGGTAATCCCAGTGAGCGTATTACGTCTTTACAAAAAGAGCTGGGGTATGACTTGGACATGGCTATGGTGACACAGCGCTTTGTGGATTATTTTGCGCAAGAGCTTGATATGCCACTTACTAAAGAGCCTCCCGTAAGGCGTCCACCTTGGCTTAAACTAGCAGCACCACATGCCAAAGAAGCAAAACCTGTGGCGCGTATGGTAGAGCACTTGCATTTGCATACTGTTTGCCAAGAGGCGCGATGTCCCAATAAAAATGAATGTTTTGCGCGTGGTACATCTACCTTTATTATTATGGGTGATGTATGTACGCGGGCTTGTCGCTACTGTGCTGTGGAAAAAGGGACACCGCGTCCCTTAGATATTACTGAGCCTACCCATGTGGCTCAAGCTGTGCAACAATTGGCTTTACAGCATGCTGTCATCACATCTGTAACGCGTGATGACATAGCAGATGGTGGTGCGGCACATTTTGTGGCAACCATAGAAGCTGTGCGTAAGCATAATCCACAAACAAGCATAGAAGTGCTTGTGCCGGACTTTCAAGGTAATCTACAGTACGTACAGCAAGTATGTGTGGCAAAGCCTGATATGTTTAATCATAATATAGAAACTGTGCAGCGTCTTTTTCCTTTAATTCGTCCCCGTGCCAGCTATACAGATTCCCTAAAAGTACTTGCCCATGCTGCAGAGCAAGGGTTGCGCGTTAAATCCGGCATTATGTTGGGGCTTGGGGAAAGCTGGGATGAAATTCGTGCCACTTTACAGGACTTATATGCTCATGGTTGCCGTTATGCTACTTTAGGACAGTATATTGCCCCTTCGCGCAAGCACGCAGCTGTTATGCGTTATCCTGCCCCTGATGAATTTCAACATTGGAAGGATGTGGCTTTGAGTATAGGCTTTATAGGCGTGGCTGCGGCACCCTTGGTGCGTAGCTCTTATAGAGCGGAAGATATGATGTAGTTTGCTTGAAGAAAGTAAAAAAGAGGAAAAGTTGCTGCTTTTCCTCTTTTTTTTGCAAATACTGCTATAGAAATTACATTTTTTTATCTGGGTAGCATATTTTACAAGGAGTTAGTTTTTTTTGCTGCGCATCTTTCATGGCAAGCTGTGTAATATTTTTGGAGTTTTTGAGAGTACTGCATGTTTTACTTGCATGATATTTTTTGCCACTGGTTGTAATGAAGACAGGCTGTTTGTCTTGTGTTTGCACTTGCTCCTGTTTATTGGGGGCACTTGTTTTTTCAGCGGCAAATACACCAGTGGAGCATAGACTTACACACAAAGCTGCTGCGAGAATGAATCCAAATTTTTTCATAAATAACCCCTGTATAGATATTTTTTTGCATAAAAAGCAATTGTCATCCTGTAACATAGGCATAGGCATAAAACAAGGTGAGATTCATGCCTGCGCCCTAAACAATATTTTAAAGGGATGATAAAATCGTAGAGTGGCTCATGTATAACTTATGAAAAAAGCGTGGAGCGGAAAACGGGATTTGAACCCGCAACCCTCTTAGGAGAGGAAGCAGAGGCAAAGAGGCGAAAAAGGTTTGATGTATGCTTGACATTGTATTGAATATCATTACATAGTATACGTATTATAGATGACTATGCATGACAAATAAGGAGAATATACATGGCAAATTTACAAATACGCATTGATGATGATTTACGCATACAAGCCCAGCAAGTGGCTCAAAGCATGGGACTTGACCTTGCTTCTTCTGTGCGCCTTTTTCTTACGCAAATGGTAAGGCATAATGGCTTGCCATTCACGCCCAAGGCCGACCCATTTTATAGCGAGAGAAACCAGCTTATATTACAAGATTCCATTGCACAGCTTGAGCGGGGGGAAGGCATTACCAAGACCATGGCAGAACTTGAGGCTATGGAAAGCTAATGGAAATACAGTTTTCCCCTAGAGCATGGGCAGAGTATTTGTGGTGGCAAAGCCAAGACAAGAAAACGCTAAAACGTATTAACGCTCTTATTAAAGATACGTTGCGCGACCCCTATGCAGGCATAGGCAAACCGGAGCAACTCAAAGACAATCTTGCTGGCTCATGGAGCCGCCGCATTGACGAGCAACACCGCTTTGTATATCGCATCAAAGACAATGTATGCGAAATTGTACAATGCAAAGGGCATTATGACGACAAGTAAAATTTTCCAAGGCTTTTCGATACAGCTAGTGAACTTATTGGAGCGGAAAACGGGATTTGAACCCGCAACCCTCAGCTTGGGAAGCTGAAACTCTACCGTTGAGTTATTTCCGCTTTCTAAATGTAGGGGTGAAGTAAGATGAAAGGAGTATTTTGGAGCGGGAGACGGGATTTGAACCCGCGACGTCAACCTTGGCAAGGTTGCACTCTACCGCTGAGTTACTCCCGCTCAAAATAATGAGCTGTTGATGCAATTCTATGGAGCGGGAGACGGGATTTGAACCCGCGACGTCAACCTTGGCAAGGTTGCA
>CAYJNA010000135.1:0-5142 GCA_964371225.1 uncultured Desulfovibrionaceae bacterium | reverse complement strand
AAGATAAGAATAAAATCTATAGTTTACACGAACCACAAACGGCATGTATCGCTAAGGGGAAGGTGCATAAAAAGTTTGAATTTGGCTCAAAAGCAGTCATTGCCATGACTAAAAAAAGCTGCCTTATTGTTGGTGTGAGTTGTACTGGCATTGACGGTGGCAGAACCCGCAGTAATAATGCCTTGGTCATACTGCCAATACTAGCAATGCCCACGGTGAGCTCCGTACCAAAGGCTGATTCCAAGGTGGCAGCGGTGAGGGAGACGACATCAATACCTTACAACTCATTATTGAGGTTAAAAACATTATCACCGCTACCATTTCCTGTAATAGCCACGGTATAGATGTGCGAATTGCTTGTATTGGTCTGCACATTGTCATTAAGGGTATAGGAACCGCCATTGTGTAAGTTATAGGTCAAGGCTGTGCCAATAAGACCGTCCATATATATGGCATTGCAATTCTTCGCCTCACTACCCACGCGAGTAACGTTGCCGGAAAAGGTGTAAGCGGCATCGTCCGCCAAAAAGGTGAGATTGTTAGGCGTCCAAATGGCCCCGCCATTAGTCTTGAATATGTACTACATAACAAGGCTTATACCTTGACTTTTAATTCATAGTAATTTACATTTTTATGTCTTGTACTTTTTTATTTTTTAAACGATTAAACAAGGTTAAGGGGTAAACATGAGTAAGAAAGAAATACACATTGAAGATATGTCCATGTGGGAAGATGCCCAAAAAATGCTCATTAAAGCCAAGGCAGATGGCGTGGAAACTGCGTGGGACAGATTAGCGCAACAAACGCCACATTGTAAATTCTGTGAACTTGGAACCACCTGTAAAAACTGTATTATGGGGCCATGCCGCATTAGTGGCAAGGCCGAGCCTGGTGGCAAATTGTCACGCGGTGTTTGCGGTGCAGATGCCGATGTTATTGTAGCACGTAACTTTGGGCGCTTTGTAGCTGGCGGTTCTGCAGGTCACTCTGACCATGGGCGCGATGTCCTTGAAGCTTTTGAAGCTGTGGTAGAAGGGCACACCAAACATTACAGCATAAAAGAAGAAAAGAAGTTACTACAAATTGCCAGTGAAGTGGGTATTAACACAGAAAATCGCCCGCTTAATGATATTGCCAAAGATTTGGTGGATGTATTTTATTCTGACTTTGGCAGCAGAAGAAAATCCATAAGCTTTATTACTCGTGTACCAGAAAAACGCCGTGCAATTTGGGAAAAACTCGGCATTACCCCCAGAGGTATTGACAGAGAAATAGCAGAAATGATGCATAGAACCCATATGGGCTGTGACAATGATGCTCCCAATACATTATTACATGCCGCAAGGTGTTCCTTGGCGGACGGTTGGGCTGGCTCCATGATTGCCACAGAACTCTGTGACATCATGTTTGGCGTACCAAAACCGCGCATGTCCACCGTAAACCTTGGTGTTATTAAAGAAGAAACAGTTAACATCTTGGTGCATGGCCATAACCCTGTGGTCTCAGAGATGATACTTGCGGCCGCACGCGACCCTAAGATGATTGAAAAAGCAAAAGCCCATGGAGCGCAGGGTATTACTGTGGCAGGCCTTTGCTGTACCGGTAATGAAGTGCTCATGCGCCAAGGTATTCCGCTTGCTGGGAATCACCTCATGACTGAACTTGCTATTGTTACCGGAGCTGTAGAAGCTATTGTTGTAGATTATCAATGTATTATGCCAAGCCTTGTACAAGTGGCCGGGTGTTATCATACACGCTTTATTGATACCGCAGAAAAAGCACGCTTTACAGGGGCAACACATTTTACCATCCACCCACATAATGGCCGTGAAGAGGCTGAAAAAATAGTACAAATGGCCATTGATGCCTATGTAGAGCGTGATAAAAATCGTGTGGAAATCCCTGTGGCACCCGTAGAACTTATGACCGGTTTTTCCAACGAGGCCATTATCGAAGCACTTGGCGGTACGGCTGCGCCGCTTATCGATGCCATTAAGGCTGGCAGTGTGCGGGGTGCTGTGGCTGTTGTGGGCTGTAATAACCCTAAAGTCAAACAAGACTCTGCCAATGTGGCTCTCATTAAAGAGCTGATTAAAAAGGATATTTTAGTACTTGTTACGGGCTGTGTCACCGGTGCTGTGGGTAAGGCTGGTTTGCTCCTGCCCCAAAGTGCCGAACACGCAGGTGATGGCCTAAAAGCTGTATGTAATGCCCTTGGTATTCCGCCGGTGCTGCATATGGGTAGCTGTGTGGATAATGCTAGAATTATTCATCTTTGTGCCCTACTTGCCAATGCTTTGGGCGTAGATATTGCAGACTTACCCGTGGCTGCCTCAGCTCCTGAATGGTATTCGGAAAAAGCCGCCGCCATTGGTCTTTACGCCGTATCAAGCGGTATTTACACGCATCTTGGCTTGCCACCCAATATTCTTGGATCAGCAAAAGTTACTGATCTTGCTGTAAATGGCCTTGAAGATTTGGTGGGTGCAAGCTTTGCTGTGGAGCCAGACCCCATTAAGGCTGCAGAACTTATTGATAAACGCATTATTCAAAAGCGCACAGCTTTGGGTCTACAAGCATAATGACTTTATAGGATTTAGAGAAGTAAAAAACTCTAAATCCTATATTTTTAACAACAAACGGTAAAAATTATGAAAATTGCAGTAGCTGGAAAAGGTGGCGTAGGCAAGACGACAATAGTTGCCTTATTGGCAGATTATCTTGCGGCTAAAGGTGAATCGGTGTGGTTAGTTGATGCTGATACGGCGCAATGCCTAGGACAAGCTTCAGGTCTTGATTTCGAGCAAATTCCGGAACCGCTCATGGCGCGTGAAGCTTTACTTACAGAGAGAATTTACCCAGCTCAATCTGGTATGATGGATTTAAACCCAAATGTAAGTGACTTACCTCAAAGTCTCTCTGTATCCTTACCCACAGAGCATCTCAAAAATGCTGCGGAAAAACGTCTTTTGGTTATGGGCGGCGTACAAGCCGGGGCGGGCTGTGCTTGTGCTGGCAATGCCTTACTTAAGGCTTTATTGGCGCATTTGGTACTTGAGCGTAAAGAATGGGTTTTGGTTGATATGGAAGCTGGTGTGGAACATTTGGGGCGCGGCACCGTGGCTCATGTGGATTGCTTGCTCGTGATTGCAGAGCCAAGCATGCGCGCATTGGAAACTGCTGCACAAGTGGGCACTATGGCTAAAGAACTTGGCTTGCATAAGCAAGTTCTTATTTTAAATCAGGCAGAAGAAAATCTCTGTGAAAATCTACCGCATCTTGAAGGCTTACCTAGTATATGTTTCGCCATGCCAAGTTTAAACGCACTTAAAAAAAGGCAATTACATTCGCCAAGTGTGCTTAATTTAGTAGAGGATGAAGCTAGTATTCACGCTTTCTTTCATGTATTATGTGAACATTTGTGTGATGTTTAGAGAGTCGACACTGAAAAACACCTTACATGTCAGTAAAAATAGATTTTATAACGTAAAAAACTTACTAAGTTTTGCCGGAAATAAACGTATGGAATACGTTTTCTGGCAAAATTTAGACAAATGAAATGCTTTTTTCAGCTGTCGACTACACAAGACATGCCTCTGGCATGGCTTGCTACCACGCAAAATAAACCGTCACTTGCTTACGGCGTCCCCGAAAGGGGTATTTGAAGTGAGCGTGCCTTGCTTAAAAACCAGTGGAAATACGTTTTTAAACATTGACTAGAGATCACTTCATCATAAGAAAGTTATGCTGTATTACAGCTAATAAGGTTTTTTAATGCAGTTTATTTTTATTATTCTAGAAAAATAAAATCATAACTAGAATATATACATGTAAACAATTAATTTTTTCACATAAATACCTGTGCTTATATTTACAAAAAAATTATGAGATACCTCTTCAGAGCTATCTCATAATTTTCTATAGTGTTTTTGTTATGAAAAAATACTGTTTTTTAGGTATTTGAAAGCAATTCTCTCTGTATTAAAATGGTAATATCATCACCGTCTATATTTTTTGAAAATTCCATATAGTCAGCGCTACTTGAAGAATTCATAGACCAACCATTAGCCTCTGGATTAAACGAGTCACCATCTTTAATGTTAAGATTTCCAAGAACTTCTTCAACATTAGAGCCGTTGATATCGCCTCCAGCTATGATAATTTCCACATTTTCAATGCTTCCATTTTCAAGCATTTCTTTAGCTGCAGCAAGACCATTCACACCGGCTAAAAAGATATCTAGTGAGCCTTCACTATCTGAACCACCATCTACGTGTAAAACGTCTTGTGTAATTTCACCAAGGTCAGAAAGATCTACTTTAATAAGGTCATTACCAGTACCACCGCTAATTTGCTTATCATCTATGTCACCAAGAATAAAATCATCCCCGCTGCCACCATTGAGAATATCTTTGCCTAATCCTCCGTAGATAATATCATCACCTTCATCGCCATTGATAATATCATCACCAGAACCACCACGTAAACCATCGTTACCGGTACCTCCATGAATAATATCATTGCCACTACCACCGAAAATAAGATCAACGCCTTCTTCTCCATGAATAGTGTCATCACCAGCGCCACCATGGGCCATATCCACAAAAGGCGCACTTTGCTGTGTGACTGTAGTTGCAAAGAAACTATTCTCATTACTAGCATCTTGCAAAATAGCACCGTCTTCTTGAATGGTTCCTTCGGTGTTGGAACCAAACATAAAGTTTTCCAGAGTGTCTTGAGCCGCTGCTTGTAATTCTGCTGTACCGGCATGATTATCTTGTTCTTCCACATGCCCTTCACCTAGGTAAATGACATCATTATAGCTTCCTAATTGTACAACATCATTGCCTATACCTGTATCTACAACAAATCCATCCTTGTTATACTCAACAGAAGTATGCACTTCTTGTGGCGGCAGTGGAAGGCCGGCTATGGCTGCAGATCCAGACCAAGTTACAGAGTTAAATCCCTCAAGGTACGTTATGTTATCAATTAACTTTCCTGTAGAATCTATATCTCTATCCGGCTCTACAGGTGGCGTAGGTGGATCAGGAGTAGGTGGCGGAGCATCATCTGTACCACTAATTGTTACGCTCACCACTTCAGAGCGCCATGCACCGTGTTCATCTTGTACATAAATGG
>CAYJNA010000134.1:0-5784 GCA_964371225.1 uncultured Desulfovibrionaceae bacterium | reverse complement strand
GGGGGGGGGGGTTTTTTTAAAACCCCCCCCCCCCCCCCGCCTGCTTACAGCAGGCTTCCCCCTCCCGCAAAAACTTTTTATGGCGGCCACATTTTTTTCCTTATTCTCACCCGTCCGCGCGCCTTATACCTTTCACTGACAATAAAACACTATATCCTATTTATACTATTTATATTTTTTTCTTTCTAAGTTTGTCCATGTTTACTTGCAAGGGGCAGGGGCAAAAAGCCAAGCTCTGGCGCGAAGCTCTGGCGCGAAGCTCTGGCGCGAAGCTCTGGCGCGAAGTTGGTCTTGTATGCACTACAAACAATCAGAAGCGCTGCAAGTGCTTCGCGTTTGTAGTGCATACAAGACCAACTTCGCGCCCAAAAAAGGGTGCTGCACAAGTTTTTTTAAATCTTATCTTCATGCTTTTGTGTTAAATTATCTTTTTTTAAAATGCATCTTTGCAGGAAAAAAGGCATAAAAAAGCAAAGAGCCACCGAACAATTCGGTGGCTCAAGAGGAGTGTCTATGTGTATAGAGGAAGGGTTATGGGTTTTGTAACATTGCCTAGCGGGGAGGAAACCGCGTGCCGTATATATTAAAGCGTTGGATGTACGCCTTTAAGCTATCAGTCTGGGATTATAAAGTTTACAAATTTTTCAGTACAGTTTTTAGTTACTCATGTGCATACCGCCATGCATGCCATCGTGTGAGCCTTTGCCACCATGTTGTCTATCTGACTTATGGCCTTTACCATGCTTCATGCCAGAGCCATGTCCGTAGCCTTCTGCAAATCCACCATCATGACCGCAGGATTTTTTCATGTGACGCATGGCGTGGGTGCCGGGTTCAAGGCCTAAAGCTGTATCTAAAGCCATACCCAAATTCTTTTTTTCATCAGCCATTTTTGCCTGTAAGGTGGTAATTTCTGTGGCTTTAGCAGACACAGCAGCCACATCAGGGTTTGCCGCATTTTGCAAAGCGCGTAACTCTTGTTTTTTTACAAACATGGCGGCGCGTAATGGCTCCATCTTTGCCTGTGAAGCTTCCATGGCTTTACGTGCTTCTTGACGCTGTGCTTGAGAAATTTCTTTTTCTGCACGTGGATTCTTTTGTGCGTCGGCAGATTGTGCATAAGGTGCTGCCACAATACCGCCAGCAAGTAAGGTTAAAGCTAAAACAGGAACTGCTATGGTAAATTTTTTCATTTTGATCTCCTAATGTAATCGCACGCTCATGCATGCTGTACTTTGGTTATAGCAAGGGGCGTGCCAAAGTTTGCAAAATTCATAACTCATTAAAATATTAGTTAAAAAATATTTTAACACCAGAGCGAAGAAAATGCACACCTGTATGGGTTTTATACAGCTTTGCTCAAAACCTGTATAAAAAATATGCACATGTATATTTTTTATACAAAGGGAAAGACTTCCTAGTAAAACATACTTGCGTGGTGCAAAATATTGACAATGAAGTCTTTTATGCGCTAACACCATGCCCTAGTTATATTTTATCATTACATTTCACCATTACTTTGACCCCTCGTATAAGGAAATCACATGCGTAAACTTCCCCTTTATTGCCTCCTTGCTGCAATAAGCTTTATTGTCATCTGTTTCTTACCCTCTTTCACTGTCAAAATTCTTCTGGCAGGCCTAGCTTTAAGCATCACTATTCTTTTGCTCGCCATCATGACACAGCAAATAGTTGTTAAATATATTTTTATTACACTTTTTTCCCTAGCCCTTCCGCTAACCATTTTTGAAGGCTACAGCCACATCTTATTGCAAAAGTACACCATTACAGGCCCAACACTAAAAACTGTGGAGCTTGATGGAAAGCCCCTTTCCAAACCGCACCCACGCGTGGGCTATAAGCTTTTACCCAATGAAACGTTTAAGGTTCGCGCTTCTCGCGGCGATAATATTATTTATGATGTAACATATACTTCTGATGCCGACGGAAGACGCATTACACCGCAGCACCCCAATGCTAAAACAGCCGTAGTTCTTTTGGGCTGTTCTTTCACCTTTGGGCATGGCCTTAATGATAAAGACACCATGCCATGGAAACTTGGTGAAATATTAGGCGATGAATATCAGGTATATAACCTTGGATATTCTGGCTACGGCACCCATAATATGCTAGGAATCATTGAAGGTGACCTTCCTGATCTTTCAAAATATGATAAAATTCAAACATTTTTCATTAGCATTGAAGATCATCCCCGCCGCATTGCTGGAGCGTCCAATTGGAATGCAAATAGCCCCTACTACGAAGTCGTTGACGGAAAGGCTGTGTTTACTAGCACCTTTGGTCAGTTGCCACCTTTACCTTGGGAAGATAGCTCCCTCTCTTGGATTAAAGAATCTGCCATTTATCGTTTTTATCGCAAACCCATCTCTGAATTTTTTAGCACTGTAAACTCAGAAGAAAAGCGTTTGAACCTTTTCCGCGCCCTTGTGCTTACAGGCGCTGAGCTTTTACAACAACGCTATCCACAAAACACATCAGAGTTATTGGTATGGCCGGCAGTGTCTCACAGCCCCTTTGCGGAAAAAATTCAATTTATGAACAAAGACATACCCACACTTGATATGGAAGCTTGGTTTCCGGATTTCAGCAACAATATTGATAAATACAGCATTGTAGGTGATGGGCATCCCAATCCTTTAAATACTGATATTGTAGCCACAAAGCTTGCTGAACATATACGCAAGCAAAATCAAGAATAGTTCTTTACGGGAGCTTGTAAAAAAGCTCCCTTTCATAAAAAGAATCCTACACAAGTGCCTTTAAGTTTTATTTTTATGCTTATGTAATACATGTATCTGTGCAGAACAAAAGGCACAAAAAAAGGGAAGCAGTCAACACGCTTCCCTTTTATTTATCTTTCTAAATGCTATCTCAAAAGCCCTTCTGGGACATTATGAGATTATTTGCATTAATCAAGCACATATAAAGAACGCCAATCTTGGTCATCACCTAAGGAAGGCTGATCTTCTTTGCGTAGCACCATATCACCCAATACAAGATAGTCCATTTCTGTACGCATAAAGCATAGGTAAGCATCTTGCGGTGTACATACAATGGGTTCACCACGTACGTTAAAGCTGGTGTTCACCACCATGGGGCAATTATGACGCTCTTTAAAAGCACTAATGAGCTGCCAGTAACGAGGATTAGTATCCTTGCTTACAGACTGAATACGCGCAGATAAATCTACGTGCGTTATGGCCGGTAAATCAGAACGCTGCCAGTACAAACGTTCCCACAAAGGAAGACTTGTATAGTCCGCTGGCAATTCACGACAATATTTTTCTGCCACAGGAGCCACCACCAACATATAGGGGGATTGATCCTTAATGGCAAAATATTCTTGTGTATATTCTTCCAACACAGAAGGAGCAAAGGGTCTAAAACCCTCACGATACTTAATCTTTAAATTAAGTTTTTTCTGCATTTCAGGGTTGCGTGGATCACCCAAAATGGAACGTCCACCCAAGGCGCGTGGGCCATATTCCATACGGCCTTGGAACCATCCCACTACCTTACCATCATTGAGCAAATCGGCCACGGTATTACACAATTCTTGAAAATCGTCATATACTGTGCCTTGTGCATGGAATTTTTTACACATGCGTGCAATTTGCCCAGCATCAAAGCTTGGCCCAAGATATGAGCCACGCATGGAATCTCGGCTACTGGCTGGAGTTCTCGGCTTTTCAAGGCCAATATGCCACAAAGCCAAAGCTGCACCTAAAGCACCACCGGCATCACCGGAGGCTGGCTGAATCCAAACACGTTCGAAGATTTTTTCTTCCAAAAGCTTCCCGTTGGCTACGCAGTTGAGCGCCACACCACCGGCAAGACATAAATTTTTACTGCCACTTACTTCACGAGCTGTGCGCGCAAGGCGTAAAACTATATCTTCTGTTACTTTTTGAATGGCAAGAGCCAAATCCATATATTCTTGCTCAAGCTCTTCAGATTCCGCCGTACGTGGTGGAAGACCAAAAAGCTGTTGCCAGCGAGATTCCGTATACATACGTACATCTGTGGCGTAGGAAAAGTAGTCCATATTAAGCACATAGGAACCATCTTCGCGAATTTCAATAAGATTTTCACGAATTTTTTGTTCAAATTCCTTAGTACGTTGGCTATGCGGATCCCCATAGGGAGCAAGTCCCATAAGCTTATATTCGCCACTATTTACTTTAAAACCGCAATAGGCCGTAAAAGCAGAGTATAATAAGCCTAAGGAGTGAGGAAAGTGAATTTCGCGTAAGGTGGAAATTTCTTTGCCGCAACCTTTATTAATGGATGTAGTAACCCACTCCCCTACACCGTCCACGGTTAAAATGGCCGCATCTTCAAAGGGAGAAGGATAAAAAGCTGACGCCGCATGAGAAAGATGGTGCTCTGGAAAATATAATTGTGGTAATTTAGCGCCTTCTGGTAAAAAAGGTGCAAAACCACGTTCCAGCATGGTACGCATAAAGAGTTTTTCCTTAATCCATACAGGCATGGACAAAAGAAAACTTTTTAAACCACGAGGGGCAAAAGCGTGATATGTTTCAAGCAATCTTTCAAATTTTAAGAAAGGCTTATCATAAAAAGCTATGCCATGCACATCTTGTAAACCAATACCCGCTTCTTCAAGCACATAGGCAATGGCTTTTTCAGGAAAGTCAGGGTCATGCTTTTTACGTGTAAAACGTTCTTCATGGGCAGCAGCCACGATGACACCATCACACAAAAGTGCGGCGGCGCTATCATGATAATAGGCTGATATGCCTAATGTATATATTTTTTCTTGTGACATGGCAGGCTCTAAAATAAAGTGTAAATAAAGGGAGCAACAGCAGAGCCGCTTGTAAAGACCACCAAGGCACCAATAAGCAATAAAGATACAATAAGGGGTAAAAGCCAAAACTTTTTACGTACCTTCAAAAAGCCCCATACATCAGAAAAAAAGTTCATATTTACCTCAAAAGTTTAGTAAGGATGCGTTATATCATCTTTTGTAAAATTGTGCTCACGCACCACAAAAGCAGAACCTTCACCATTTTTATAGCTGCGCATACGCATGGTATCTTTAGAGAGCATACGACGCACAAGGGATACAGGCATTAAAATACAGCCATAAATGATGCTTAAAAGTACTTTGGACATAAAAGTACCAAGTATATGGGAAAAACCAAACCAAGCTTTCGCCGGATATGTCATGCCGGTAGGCCAAATCATGGCAAAAAGCACAAGCCCCATACAGCCATAAACCCAATACACATTTTCTGTGAAAAACCACACCAATAAAGCTATAAAAGCAAATGCAAGCGCGGTATCACGACATTGTAAAGGGGTAATTTTTTGTTGCAACATAATTTTCTCTAACTAGTTGTTATATAAAAAAATAAATAAAACAAGTCCACAAACTATGCGAACATACAAAATAAGGCATGGCTTGTCAATGTGTGAACGCCATGCCATCATAGTAGAAACGCTTATTCAGTCGATGCAAAAAAATGTACAGAAATCTTAAAAGAACATTTTATAAAAATCGCCATTGGCCAAATAAAAAAGCCTGTACAGAATACAGGCTTTTTTGAAATATGGCGGAGCGGAAGGGACTCGAACCCTCGGCCTCCGGCGTGACAGGCCGGCGTTATAACCGACTTAACTACCGCTCCAATTTCCGTTAGGAAATATATATTTAGCAAAAGTTAAAGTCTTTTGCAAGGACTTTTTTAATGGCGGAGCGGAAGGGACTCGAACCCTCGGCCTCCGGCGTGACAGGCC
>CAYJNA010000133.1:0-5792 GCA_964371225.1 uncultured Desulfovibrionaceae bacterium | reverse complement strand
GGACGCTGAAGCTGAGCTTAAGAAAGCTGCTGCTAAACTTGATATCCCTATGGACACTCCTGCTGAAGCCCCTGAAGCTGCAGCTGAGTAATTAAGGAGAAATACAATGGCTGCTATTACTGCACAAATGGTTAAAGAATTGCGCGACAAAACCGGCGCAGGTATGATGGATTGCAAAAAAGCTTTGCAAGAAAATGATGCTGACGTGGAAAAATCCCTTGATTGGCTTCGCCAAAAAGGTATTGCCAAGGCTGCTAAAAAAGTGGGTCGTGCCACATCTGAAGGTCTTGTAACTGTTGCCACTGCTGGTGCTGTTACGGCCATGGGCTCTGTATGCTGCGAAACTGACTTCGTAGCCCGCGGTGACCAATTCACAGCTTTTGCTAACTCCGTATCTCAGCTTGTGCTTGATAAGAATCCTGCTGATGTACCAGCTCTTGAAGCTCTTCTTGGTGATGAGCTCCAAAATCAAATCGCCATCATTGGCGAAAACATGACTCTTGGCGCTTTTGCTCGTTACGACGTAGCTGCTACCAGCGCTGTGGGCGTGTATGTACATGCTAACAATAAGCTTGGCGTTCTCGTAGAAATCGCTTGCGGTAAAGCTGAAAGCGCTACCAGCGAAGCTGTAACTGCTCTTGCTAAGAACGTAGCCATGCAAATTGCTGCTGCTAACCCCATTGCCGTTGATCCTTCCACTTTGGATGCTGATGTTATTGAACGTGAGCGTGAAGTGTATCGTCAAAAGGCCACTGAAGAAGGTAAGCCTGCTAACATCTTGGAAAAGATTGTTGAAGGCGCAGTAAAGAAATACTACAAAGAAGTGTGCTTGCTTGAGCAACCTTTCATCCGCGATGACAAAAAGACCATTGCTGATGTAGTGCGTGAAACTGGCAAAGAAGTTGGCGATGAAGTGAGCGTTGTTCGCTTTAACCGCATTCAACTTGGCGCCGAATAAGACGCTTTATTATAGTCTTAAGCCCCTTGTTCCTAAAGGAATGAGGGGCTTTTTTTGTATTCTACTATATAAAAACAGCCATTTTTTGCTGGGTAAAATTCTTGACAAAGGCGTAAATGTATACTATGGGGCAAGAAAACCTATAACTTTGGAGGATTTACGCATGAAAAAATCTAAACTTTCTCTAATGGCCTTACTTCTTGCTATGGTATTTATGACCAGTCCTGCCATGGCTAAATCGGATATGAGCGGCGTATACGTGGGCTTAAAGTTCATTGACTCCATTCAAGGGCATGGATTTGATGGATTTGGCGGTGAAAGCGGCGTTTGGCAAAACACCGTGGGCGGCGCTGCCTTTGTGGGCTATGATTTTTATTATAAATTTGATGTGCCCGTACGTGCAGAATTAGAATATGCTTTACGTTCAGATTGGACACAAAGCGACTCTTATTATAGCAGTGGTTTTGCAGTGGATTATGATATGCAAGTCAATGTGCAAACCCTTCTTTTTAATGTGTATTATGACTTCCGTAACAGTTCTAAATTTACGCCGTATATTGGTGCTGGTATAGGATTAGCCTTTACTCGTGCGCATATAGACGTGAACACCAGTGTATTAGGCTTTCATGAAACAGGTTCAGCAGAGGCTTATAGCACTGACTTTGCGTGGCAAGTGGGCGCCGGTGTGGCCTATGCCATTACAGACAATGTGTCGGCTGACTTAGGCTATCGTTATTTAGGTATTAGCGGCTCTTTTGATGATTATGATCGCGGTTTTGGCGGCGCTCATGAGTTTAGTTTTGGTATTCGCTTCACCTTCTAATTCTTGAAATACTTTGAATAAGCCTCTTTTTAAGGGGCTTATTCTTTTTATCGCTCTACAGCTTTTGCTCTTGTACGTAAAAATTTCTGTATTGCAAAAACCTCATAAAAGTGTCATTTCTTATTTTCTGCACTGTATGTGCTCCTCGCTTTTTTGTGCATGTCTAGACATGTGCTGCATCTTCATAGCAAGTAAAAAGTTGTATTTCCTCGCATACAACGGAAAATGTTCCCATGCATACGTACCTTATAGTTTATATGAGGTGTGCCAATAAATCTTTATCAAGTCGGGGTATTTCATGTGTAAAAAACTGTTCTGTCTCTTAAGTCTTCTTACAATACTTTGTTTATCAAGTGTAACCCATGCCAAGAGTTATGAAAAAGAGCATCCTTTCTTTGATTGGGGCTTTTGGGCGCAAGCCAGCGTAGAAGATGTGCGTAAAAATCTTAAAGATGGCTACGATATTAACAGTGTAGACTTAGATACCATGTCTACAGAAGGTCTAAGCAGCACGGGGTATAATGTGCTTGCCGTGGCTGCATTTAGACGTGCCAAGCTAGAGGTACTGGAAGAGCTTTTGAAAAATGGTGCTGTTGTTACTGGCGATGCCATGTTCTTTGCCACAGACCTTGCTAAGGCTAAGCTTTTTGTGAAATACGGTGGCGACGTGAATGCTTTGAATGCAAATAATAGTACTGTGTTACATAATATGGATCTGGACGAGATAGATATTAAAACCTTACAGTGGTTTTTAGAGCAAGGAGCCGTGGCAGATGTGAAAAATACTGGGGGCTACTCACCCTTATCAAGTTTTTCCAATTGGAAAAAAAGCTTGGGTAAGGCCAAGGTGGATTTACTTGCAAAAGCAGGGGTGAAGTCAAATAAGGGAAGATGGCCGCATGAGGCGGGGCTACCGCGCTATGGCGTGCGAAGAAATACTTTAAAAGCGTATACCCCAGCACATAATTATTTTAATAGGGATTTTTGGCGTGTGGCTACCCTTGAGGATGTACAACAAAGTTATATAGAAGTGGACAAAATCCCCGAACTTCCCTTTGATGTATTAGAGCTTGCCGGTATACATACGCAAGATCCTGCCATTATAGATTTTTTAATTGAAAAAGGTTTAAACACTAAAGACAGTTATAGTGTTGCCATGGCAGCCATGAATCCAAATTCTAAGGTGTACGCAAGATTTTTGCAACATACTGATAAAGAAGATATAGAGTCCTATCAACGCTATGCTATTTTCCATATTGTTGAAGCGGGATTAGTGGAAAATGCCAAAGTTTTATTGGCAGCTTTGCCGGAATTTGCAATAGATTTGACCGATGAATACTTTAATCAAGTTATCGAAGATTACGTTTATGATGTGAATCCCTTTAAAGGGAGGCCGGATAGAGCAGAAGTTCGCGCTTACATTGCTAAGGAGCACGCCAAGGCCAGCAAGGCTCATAATAAGTAATAAATTGTATACTTGTGGATAAATAATGCCATAGCATTTTTTAATGTTGTGGCATTTGGAGTAGTGTGAAAAGGGAAGTGCTACGGCATTTCCCTTATTTTATGGCATGTGTTTGTTTAGGATTTTCTATCTAGCACACGCAAAGCCACAGCTTCGTGAATATGCGTATGGGCGATGTTTTGTGCGTCCTCAAGGTCGGCAATGGTACGCGCCAAACGCAAAATGCGTGTGTATGAACGTGCAGAAAGGCCAAGGCCACGTACCACACGTTCTAAAGTGGCATTTCCTTTGGCGTCTAGGGCGCAATGCTCTTCAAGCTGCTTTCCTGAGAGCATGGCATTATTTAAACAAGACGTGCCTGTGTAGCGTTGTAATTGTCTTTGCCGCGCTGCTAACACACGCTCACGCATGGTGGCAGAGCTGGTGCTTTCATGGCTTTGGGCGCGTAACTCTTCATAGGGAACTGCGGGCACTTCGATATGTAAGTCAATGCGGTCAAGTAAGGGGCCGGAAAGCTTACTGGTATACTTGCTAATATTTTGCGGAGAACAAGAACATGTGTGTGTGCTGTCACCATGGTAGCCGCAAGGGCAGGGATTCATGGCAGCAATGAGCATACAGGCCGCAGGAAAGGTGAGGGACTGCGCGGCGCGGGCAATGCTTACAATGCCATCCTCCAGAGGCTGGCGCAAAACTTCCAAGGTGGTTTTTTTGTATTCAGGAAATTCATCTAAAAAAAGCACACCACGATGGCTTAAAGACACTTCTCCTGGGCGTGGAACTTTACCACCGCCAATGAGAGCAATATCAGAAATGGTATGGTGTGGAGCTCGAAAGGGGCGGGTGCGAATAAGGCCGGTATCTGGAGGCAATTTACCTGCCACGGAATAAATTTTTGTAACTTCCAGCGCTTCTTCAAAAGAAAGGGGTGGGAGTATGGTGGGTAAGCGTTGCGCCAGCATGGTTTTTCCGCTTCCCGGAGGGCCCATGAGTAAGATATTATGCGCGCCGGCGGCGGCAATTTCCAAGGCGCGTTTGGCGGCCATTTGTCCTTTTACGTCGGCAAAATCCAAAGCATGTAGCGAGTCTTGCTGTATATTTTCCGGCAAGACGGCTATTTGTTTTTCTTCTTGGCTTAAGAGGCTTACGCATTCCACAAGGTCATGGGGTGCCAACACTGTAATACCTTGCACCACAGCCCCTTCTTGCGCGTTTTCCGGCGCTACAATGATGCCTTTATATTGTTCTTGGCGGGCAAGTATGGCTAGGGGGAGCGTTCCTGTGATGGGCTTTAATTTTCCTGTGAGGGAAAGTTCTGCACCGAAGAACCAGCCTTGTAGATGTTCGGGATTCAATACGCCCGCTGCGCTTAAAAGGCCGAGAGCTAAAGGAAGGTCATAGCCTGCGCCGGCTTTGCGTCTATCGGCTGGGGCAAGATTGACCGTGATACGAGCTGGAGGCAAGGTAAAGCCTGAGGCGCGTAAGGCGGAGAAGACACGTTCTTTAGATTCACGAACGGCGCCTTCAGCTAGGCCAACCATGGTGAAAGCCGGCACGCCCTTGCGCACCATATCAATTTCCATATCCACACGTAGCGCATCTACGCCGTGCAGGCTTCCACTGGCTAGCTGTACAAACATTATTCTACGGCTTTTCCGAAACGATTTATGCGAATGTTATCAAGGCCATTGGCAGACCAATAAATACGCCACGCCTTACCGTACATGGCAGATTTTTTCACCGTGCCCCAATAGCGTGAGTCTTGTGAATTGTCGCGATTATCGCCCAGCATAAAATATTCTCCTTCCGGCACTGTGAAGGGGCCAAAAGTATCTCGTGTGGGATACACACCTTGCGGGTCAGAGTTGCGAACATAGGCTTCTTTTATAGCTTCGCCATTGCGATAAAACTGTTTATTGCGCATTTCAATCACATCGCCGGGTTTGCCAACCACACGTTTTATATAGTCCAGTGCGGGGTCTTTGGGATATTTAAAAACCACCACATCACCGTATTCAGGGTCATCGCCTTCTATAAGATAGGAGTCTATAAAAGGCATTTTTACCCCGTAAGAAAATTTTGATACCAATAAATGGTCGCCTATGACTAAGGTTTCCAACATGGATTCAGAGGGGATTTTAAAGGCCTGTACGATAAAGGTACGAATAAAGAGGGCAAGGCATAAAGCAATGAGCAAAGCTTCAACGTATTCGCGAATAACAGATTTACTGGGTTTTTCGCCCGCGGTAGATGTACTTAACATAGATATTCCATTGTTTACTAAAATAAGAAAGATTTTGCCACATATGGCTTTGAATTTAAAGACTCTTGCACAATGCAATGTACAGAGCTTTTTAAAGCATTACGCTAGTTATTTAAGATGAAACGCAAGATACTACGCCGCACTTTAAGCTTAAGTCAAGTTTTTTGTGCCTTGGAAGAAGCTATATGCAGGATATATAAGAGAAGTATGTGGCAGTGAAATTTCTAGCTATGACCTTTAAAAAAATATGGCGAAAAAGGAAATTTTGCTCCTTTCCCGCCAT
>CAYJNA010000132.1:2025-5921 GCA_964371225.1 uncultured Desulfovibrionaceae bacterium | reverse complement strand
AGCTTGGCGGCAATTTGCGCCGAGGCTTTTCTGGCTTCAGGGGTTTCAATAATTTCCGCATAGGCAGAGCGTAAGCCAGATAAAATGCTGACCACATTGTCTAATTGTTCCACATCCATTTTCAAATTTGCTTGTAAAAGACGTGTAATACAAAGGAAATATAAATTATTTAAATTTTCGGCTAAGGTGCCGCCTTTTTCTAAATTTAAAGTATTGGTGAGCTCATTAATAATATCAATGACTTTAGAAATAAGAATTCCCTTGGCGGCATAGTCTTTTTCAATCATTTTCTCACGAGCTTGTTGTAAAAAACGCAATGCACCGTCATAAAGCAAAATTAAAAGTTGCCCTTGATCTGTGGTGTTCACATTGGTTTGAAAATAGGCTTGTGCTGCCTTGTTCATACTAACCTCTGCATGTTATATTATCTGGTGTCTTAACAAGTCTTATCGGCATGAGCGCAATAAACTTAAGCCAGCTGTGCTAATTGTTGGGTAAGCATTTCCATTTGCCCATTATAGGTGCCCAAAAGTGTGTCAAGACGAGCAAACTTTAATCTTTCTGTTTCATACCAACGGTCAAGGCGATCAGATTCTTCGCTGATTTTATTATCTAAGCCTGTTATGAGGTCGGCAAAGCTTTGTTCAGCAATTTTTAAACCGCCGTTTTCATTACCAAGGGCAGGGTCACTGAGCTTTGGCTCTACGTAGACAAGTTCGGCCGCGAGGAAATCTTCCATTTGTCCCACTTTACCCTGCTGCACGGATACGGAACCTGTGTAAGAACCCGCTGCCAAGTTGTCAATGGTAATGGACATACCGCTGGCATCACCGCCTTCGCTACCCACGGTAAAGGTATTAGGGTCAGTTTCACTGGCCGCAGCGCGGGCCCCATTAATAAATACATCAGTAGCCACGCCGCTGGCATTAACCGAGTAAGAAACATTATATGTTCCAGGGCTAGTTATGCCATCAATATGGTTGGAGTAACGGAAATTAGGCGAAGAAGAACGCCCTACACTGTCACTGGCGAAGAAAGAAATAACTTCTTCTAAATTTTCTGCAATGGCCTTATCAAAGGTGGCTTGATCTAGGGCTTGCATGGCATCAGTAGTACCGCTAGGAGCAATGGCAAAAAGGCCAAAGTTAGGGTCATCTTCATCGGTAGAAACTTTTATGCCCAATTGCGCTAAGCCAGAGATGAGATCTCCTGAGAAAATATCATCGGCCTGCATGGGCTGAAATCCCGGAGGGTTGGATGAAATGGCAGCCTTAAAACGGCTAGCAAAGAGGAGCGTACTATAATTGCCTGTAAGGGCAGAGCCTTGTGTGTTGGAAAGACTTTGTCCTGTATCATCATACGAATCTGCCACATCTTCAGTGATAGCTGTTAAATCCTGAATTTTTTTAAGCACAGAGTTAAAAGCATCCAATACGGTTTGAATATTGGCTTTAACAGAGTCTGTATCGGCAGCTACGGTTATTTGCGCCGTGCCCACATCACGTAAAGAAAGGGTAATGCCTTCTAAAACACCAGTAACTTCATTGCTGCTGGAGGTAAGCTCTTGTGGCCAATTGTCTACCTTAAAACGAGCATCTTGTGCAGCTTGTACTTGCCACGCATCAGAGCCTGTAAGGCTACCGCTGATGGGTACACTTCCGGGGATACCGGCTACAGAAGTGATACCTTCAAAGGACAGCTTTTGTGTGGCGCTGTCATAGCGTGAGGTAATATTATAAGGAGGACCATTTAAGTCATTTAAAATGTCTTGCATGGTTTGGTCATTGGTGGCGTGATATTCCACCACATCGCCATTTTCCTTGGTGAAGGTTAAAGTCATATTGAGCGGCACAAGATTGCTTTGCAAGGTGGCATTGGGGTCAACGCCTTCTTCTGTATACTCAGCATAGGCTGTGCTACTCGTGGCAGGCGTGCCACGGTTGGCATCGGTGGCATAGAGTGCGGAAATATCGGAAAGTCCAGCAATGGCAATGGAATATCTTCCACTGGCTTGTTCTGTTACTATGGACTCATAGCCATCTACACGAAGAGCCGCAAGAATATCGTCTTGTGTATGGTCTGCCGTCATGTCTATGTTTATGGTAGTACCATCACTCTTGGTAAAGGTATACGTCTGTGGCGGTAGAGCTGCGGCACCATTACTGTCAGAAAGATTTATGGTGGCGTAGGAAACATTAGGGTCTGCATCGGGGATTCTTGTGCCAAAAATGCTTAAATCTTTGATGCCTTGGACGGCAATTTCCGTTTTCCCATCGGCGGTGATGGCCTGATTCCAAGCATAACCTTGGTTTTGAAGCTCGTTAAGAACATCTTCAGGGGCATGTGTGCCTGTCATGTCAACGGAGATGAGATGACCATCGGCATTTTCAAAAGTATACGTCATGGGCGAAAGGGTGGCACTGGTTAAGGATCCAGAGGGCATGGTAAAGCTGGAAATAACCCCTTGCGGCGTATAGTTATTGGCATCAGTGGCAACTAAATCACTAGCATCGGTAATGCCGCTGATGGTCACTTCTGTTCTGCCAGCGTTCATTTTAGCTGTGTAATTATAGCCTTCAGCCTTGAGAGCATCCAAAATATCTTTTTGGGTATGGTTGCTATCCATGGAGATGGTAACGCCACCCGCCGGATCTGTACCAAAGGTATACGTTTTGGGGCCAGTGTAGGTAAGCTCAGAGATGCCGCCGGCAAGACTTAAGGTGGTTTCTTGCACCACGTCGGTATCCTGTGTGGTGGTGGTTCCGTCAGCTTTGATGGTTTGTACACTCATGGAATCTAGGCCGTCAATGCTCATGACACCATCAGAGCCAATGCGCGCAATATCAGAACCCGCCGCGGCATTAATGGCAGCAACAAGTTCTTGGTTCGTCATATCCCCAGTAATATAGGTGTCAGGAGGGCTGGCGGGAGGCACTGTAATTGTGCCACCTGAACGCATATTTAATGTGTAGGTATATTTATCTGTACTTTGGGCACCATTTAAGGGGGCAGTTAGGTCTACAGCGCCTGAAGATTCCCATGTGCCACCAGCACCGCTCAGCCCCATGAGGCCGGAAGGATGAATTTCTAAGGAAGCGGACTCACCAGAAGCATCTCCGGACATTTGAAAAGTATAGCCATTGGCCACTTTTAAAATGCTCACGTTTACACCGGGGTTGGCTTTGTCCTGATTAATCATATTGGCAAAACCTTCTAAGGTTGTGCCGGCAGGGACGGAAAGAGTGCGTGTTTCACCTTCATATGTATAAGAGAAGTCTTGCGCAGCTCCGGTGGAGTTGATGACAGTGGTTTTGTCGGCATAGGTGTTTTTATTGGCCCAGATGGCATTACTGGCCAATTGGGTCACTTCAATTTTATGGGTGCCGTCCACTGCATGCGCATCAGCTTTTACGCCTAATGTGGCCTCATTACTGCTGGAAGCAATCTTGGTTAAAAACTCTTCATAGCTGTTAAGCAAAGAGAGGGAGTCTTGTGCTTCTGTAACGGTTTTGAGTAAATCCTGAAAAGCTTCATAGGTTTCAGAAGCATCGTCACGCGAGTCCTGTAAAGAGTACAGTCGAAAAGACTCTACTTCTTTAAGTTGCTCAAGCATGGCGTTAAAATCGGTACCGCTACCAATGCCGGAAAAAGATATGCCACCTGAAATGGTATTGGACATAACAAACCTCTCATGGGAAATTCTTGCCGTTATTTTTAGGATAAAGGTCTACAGCTACAAGCTTGCAAAAAGTGTGCTAGACTTTCTCTATCCATAGGGCAAGGGGTGTTCATGTGTTTTATCGGCTATATGGAGTTTTTCTTAAGAGGGCAGCTTTGGCGCGGAGGAGGAAATATTGTTACAAGGGGAAATTTTTACCTACAAAAATTTCCCCTTG
>CAYJNA010000132.1:0-1925 GCA_964371225.1 uncultured Desulfovibrionaceae bacterium | reverse complement strand
TATACAGCACCAGTGGCGGCAGAGCTCACCAAGCGGGCATAGCGCTTTAAGAAAGGTGAGGTGACTTCTTTTACCACAGGCACATGGTTTTTACGTCTTTCTTCAAGCTCTTCTTCACTGACCATAAGGTCAAGTACGCGATTGGGAATATCAATGCGAATCATATCTCCCTCACGTACCAAGCCAATGGTACCGCCGTCGGCAGCTTCGGGGGAAATATGTCCAATGGCCGCTCCATTGGTGCCGCCGGAAAAGCGTCCGTCGGTGAGAAGAGCCACATCTTTACCAAGTCCCATACCGGTGATGGCCGCTGTGGGGGAAAGCATTTCGCGCATGCCGGGGCCACCGCGCGGGCCTTCGTAGGTGATGACCACGCCGTCACCCTTTTGGATTTTGCCGGCTAAAATGGCTTGCATGGCATCTTCTTCAGAAGTGAACACGCGAGCGCGTACGTCACGACAGTGCATTTCTTCTGCCACGGCAGATTGTTTTACCACGGCGCCTTGTGGAGCTAAGGAACCTTTTAATATGGCAATGCCTCCCTGCTGGGAATAGGCTGTTTCCACTGTGCGAATAACTTCACTGTTTTTGATACCTGCACCAAGTTCGGCAAGGTTTTCGCCCACGGTTTTACCGGTAACGGTGAGGGCATTATCATTAATAAGGCCGACTTTGCGTAGTTCTGCCATGACAGCAGGAATGCCGCCGGCCAAATGTAATTCTTCAATATGGTGCGCACCGGCTGGGGAAAGCTTGCAAAGATTAGGTGTTTTGCGGCTCACTGCGTCGAAAATATCTAAGGATAAATCCAATCCGGCTTCGCGAAATACAGCGGGTAAGTGTAAAACTGTATTGGTAGAACAGCCCAATGCCATGTCCACAGCCACAGCATTGCTAACGGCTTCTTGGGTGACAATGTCTGATGGACGAATGTTCTTTTCTAACAATTCCATAACCTTCATACCTGCTTTTTTGGCAAGGCGTATGCGTGAAGCCATAACAGCAGGGGTGGTGCCATTACCGGGGAGGGCAAGGCCAATGGTTTCAGAAAGACAGTTCATGGAATTAGCTGTAAACATGCCCGCACAGGAGCCACAACCGGGGCAAGCGCCTTCGGCTAACTCTTCCAATTGCTCTTCTGTCATATGACCGCTTTTTACGCGTCCTACACCTTCAAAAACGGTGATGAGGTCGGTCTTGCTATCCTTGCCCAAGTGGGGTGACTTTAAACCGGCCAACATGGGGCCACCACTAATGAGAATGGAAGGAATGTTTAAGCGTAGCATGGCCATGAGCATGCCGGGAACGCTTTTGTCGCAGTTGGGAATGAAGACCAAGGCGTCAAAGGGATGCGCACAAGCCATAATTTCAATGGAGTCTGCAATGATTTCACGGGAAGGTAAGGAAAAATGCATACCTTTATGATTCATGGCTAAGCCATCGCACACGGCAATGGCAGGAAATTCCATGGGAGTACCACCGGCAAGGCGTACACCAGACTTTACGGCCTCAGCAATACGGTGCAGGTGAATATGTCCGGGGACAATTTCATTGGCACCGTTGACTATGCCCACTAAAGGGCGATCCATTTCTTCGCGGGTGAGGCCAAGAGCATATAAAAGGGAGCGGTGCGGGGCTTTTTCAAGGCCGGCAGTCATTTTTTTACTACGCATAATATTTCCTTTGCTTATGTATGGTATGATAAAGGCATAAATCCTTATACTATCCTTGCAGTGGCTCTAGTAGCAAATTTGTAGCCAAAAGGCTAGCCGTGAGCGAGGGGTGGGCTAGG
Source organism: uncultured Desulfovibrionaceae bacterium (assembly GCA_964371225.1). GTDB lineage: Bacteria > Desulfobacterota > Desulfovibrionia > Desulfovibrionales > Desulfovibrionaceae > CAYJAD01. Next base: position 133 of record CAYJNA010000132.1, on the reverse strand, counting down.
AACAGTAAGAATTTGAGTATAAAAAAACGCTGTCCATGTACATGAACAGCGTTTAAGTAGTCGACACTGAAAAATTACTTAACTATCAGTAAAAATAGAATTTATAGCTTAAAAAGCTTAATAAATTTTGCCG
>CAYJNA010000131.1:0-6104 GCA_964371225.1 uncultured Desulfovibrionaceae bacterium | reverse complement strand
ATTTTCAGCTTAAGATTACATAGTATATGCTATCAAATTTCATAAATTTCTTTTAAATATCGCAAAAAAAGGCTTACCCCACGTTAAGGAAGGAACACGTGGGGGTAAGCCTAAAGAGGGCTTTTCTACAAACACAAACTCTAAAAGGTTCTATACCAGAAAAAGTAAGGTAAAGCTTACCTTATATTTGCTTAGCATAATTTTGTACGATACTTTTATACCTAGGTATAAACTTTATCAGTACTCAGTAAGAAAGGTATACATGATGAATACAACTGTCAAGTTCAAACAAGCATCATTACACAGTTATATACAAATAAAGGCTCTTCCACAATTCATTATATGGCGTCTTTTAGAGCGTTGAGTTAATCAAAACGACCAAAAAACAAGAATAAACGCCATTCATTTGCGCTGTTAAGCCATTATTTTTATGCCTTCTGTTCAGCACAGATGCGTTTTCAAAAAAAGAAAATTTATTACAAAAGCACAAAATACTATTCAAAAACACTTATGTAGGCTTCTTATATAAAATCTTCTTAACATCCCGCATTCTATCAAAATAAACGCATCTTCAATACATTTACGAGTTCGCAAAAAAACATGTGGTAAAAGTGTATTCTGCAAAATAAATCCTATTCCTCTGGCTATGCAAATATATACACATAGCCAGAAGAAAAAACATATCTTACCTAGAAAATGACACCTTTAACGGCCATTATGCCACAGGCATTTTCGCTTCCACTTCACGAATAAGCTTTCTGAAATATACCACAAAAACGCATGATGCGAGCAAAGCACTCACAGGATAGCAAAAAGCGAGTAATTCTAAAGACGGCTGTATAGGCATGATGAGATATACCCACACAAAGCGCATTCCTACTATGCATATGAGTGTAAACACCATGGGCATGAAGGAAGAACCCAAGCCACGAGATGCTTGTGAAAGCATTTGCTGCGGAATGGTAAGTAAGTACATGGGAAGAATAATGAACATAAGCTCTCCGGCTATGCGAATTACTTCAGCATCAGTGGTAAAGAGAGAGAAAATAGGTTCGCGCGCCAAGATAAATACAGCTATCAGCAAGCTCACCAGCACATAACTAATACCTATAACGCTCCATATGGACTCTTTTACCCTATCCATTTTACCGGCGCCGTAGTTTTGCCCTACAAAGGTGATAACGGTACCGCTCACAGCAGAAAGGAACATGTCCACAATGCCATCTATGCGCAAATACGCCACCCAGGCGGCTACAGTAAGCGCATTAAAGGTGTTCACAGAGGCCTGCACAGCTATATTTGAGAAGCTAAACATAATACTTTGAATGCCAGCCGGAATACCCAAAAGAGCAATATCTTTCATGGTCGTCATATCCACTTGCATCTTATATTCACCGGTATTTCTCAGAGTCTTGATAATGATACCAAAAAGAATAAAAGCAGAAAGCGCTTGAGAAAATACTGTGGCGGCGGCAATACCAAAAACGCCAAAGTCTAAAACCAAGGCCAATAAAATATCCAAGGCAATATTTAAAAAAGAGCAAAAAATAAGCACGTATAAAGGGCGTTTAGCATCGCCTAAAGCGCGAAGTACGCCTGCTAAAGTATTATAAATAACGCAAAAAATAATCCCTGTTAAATACGTTTGTAAATACACCATGGAAAAGTCCATAGTATCCAAGGGAGTATTCATAACAAGTAAAATTTCTTCACAAAAAACAATACCTAACACGGAAAGTATTATACCCAAAGCAGAAAAGAAGAGCACGCCGTTAAAAATGGTGGACTTTACCGCAGTAAAGTCTTGCTTACCGTAATATCGAGAGGCATAGGCAGTTATACCGCTGGAAACGCCAATAAAGAAATTGGTAATAAGGATAATGACCTTAGATGCAGACCCCCCCACGGCGGCCAGCTCCAACGTTCCTAGCCCACGTCCCACCACTATGGTGTCGGCTATGCTGTACATATGCTGAAAAAAACTTCCTATGAGGATGGGAACAAAGAAAAGTAAAATTTCTTTCCACAAAACACCTTCCGTAATGCGATTGGTTTGCGTCATAAAAAGCTCTTTTATTCAAAGTTAAAGGATTATTTTAGCGCACATTAGATGCAAGCTAGACAAACTGTCAAGAAATTACATAAGAAAAAATACAAACAGAAACAATTAAAAAAATAATTTTAACATATTATAAATTATTTTTTGATTTTGAATTTGTATTTCAAACGCAAAATATAAGCCCGAAAAAAACTTTCGAGCTTACTTAATCGATGCTGAAAAAAGCATTTCGTACGTCTAAATTTTGCCAGAAAACGTATTCCATATGTTTATTTCTGGCAAAAATTTATTAAGCTTTTTAAACTATAAATTCTATTTTTACTGACATTTAAGTAATTTTTCAGTGTCGACTACTTTAAAAAAGTATTTACACGGAAAAATTACATATAAGCTGGTATGAAGATTCTCAGCCCAATGGCAATAAGGATAATACCGCCTATCATATTAGCATAACGCACAATGGTAGCATTTTTTTGCAATAAACATCGGCTCAGTATCATACCAAGGGCTGTCATAATAAAACAAACGATACCAATAACAATGGAAGGCATCCAAATCTCCATGTGCAAAGTGGCAAAAGTGCCCCCCACAGCCAAAGCATCAATGCTGGTAGCTATGGCTAAAGTCAGTGCCGTAAGCCCCTTGGTAGCATCTGTGCTACTGGGCTCCTCTGCATCATTGGCATCATGAGCATACCCTTCCCAGAGCATCTTACCGCCCACAAGGCTCAGCAAAATAAAAGCCACCCAATGATCATAGGCTTCTATAAAATCATGTACTTGATTAAAAAGAAAAAAGCCCACTAGGGGCATGAAAAATTGGAAAAAGCCAAAAATAGAGGCCATGCGTAGAATTTGCTTAGTAGAACAACAGCCTTTAATACTTACCACCAAGGCCACGGAAAAAGCATCGGCCGCCAAGGCCACAGCAATAATAAAAATTTCAAAAAAAGTCATGATAGCATCCGGTTAAATTTTTGAAAAAATGATAAGTAAAGACACAGCCTCGCTAAAGACTGTGCCTTTAATAACTTATAATAAATACTTTTTATATTTTCATAGCTCTGCTAGCATTAAGCACTGCCAAAAGGGCTACGCCCACATCGGCAAAGACCGCTTCCCAAAGACCGGAAACCCCCACAATGCCAAGGCATACAAAAAGGCCTTTAATACTCAAAGCCATGACAATGTTCTGCCATACTATTTGTCTGGTCTTAGTGGCAATGCGTAAGAGTTCTGGCACACGAGCAGGGCTGTCGTCAAGTACTACTACATCTGCAGTTTCAATGGCAGCTTCCGAACCAAGGCCGCCCATGGCAATGCCAATACCTGCTGTGGCCAATACAGGGGCATCATTAATGCCATCGCCCATGAATAAAGTTTCTTTAGTAGGAGCGAGGCTTTCTAAGGTGTGTGCTTTTTGATCAGGCAAGAGACGGCTTTTCACCACATCCAAGGGCAATTTTTTAGCCATGGTTTGCGCACCTAGCTCATGGTCACCGGTAAGCATGGCAAGGGTTGTTATACCTTCACTGCGTAAATCATTCAAAGCTTGCGCTGCTTCTGGGCGTAGAGTATCTGCACCCACAAGGCAGCCCAGATACACAGTATTTTTAGCCACCAAGGCAAGACTGCCCCCTTCTTTGGCCAAAGAATCCAGTACAGAGGCTTCTGGAATGCCCGTTATTTCGGGCATGCTTTGTAAAAATTCCCGTGTACCCACCACGATAACATCAGCATCAGCTTCGGCTACTACGCCCTTACCTGCATGTTCATGCACATGTAATTGCCCCACTTCACGCATTTTACCTTGTTTTAGGAGGCAATCTTTTACAATGGCCTTGGCTAAGGGATGATTGGAGCGACTTTCAGCAAGACCAGCCCAAGAAGTAAGTTCTTCTTCGCTCACGCCAGCGGCAGTATGTTTTTGCGTAATACTAAAGGTGCCGTGGGTTAATGTACCCGTTTTATCAAAGGCAGCCACTTTTACATGTTGTAACGCGTCCAACACATAGCCGCCCTTTACCAAGATACCACGACGAGAAGCGGCGCCAATACCACCAAAATAGCCCAGTGGAATGGAAATAATAAGGGCGCAAGGGCAAGAAACCACAAGAAGCACTAAGGCTTTATACACCCATTCAGAAAAGTCGCCACCGCCCAAAAGAGGAGGAAGCAAAGCCACTAAGGTGGCTGTGGCCACGACACCGGGTGTGTAGTATCTGGCAAAACGCGTAATAAAGCGCTCTGTGGGGGCTTTGCGTGCATTGGCACTTTCCACCATTTCTAAAATACGCGCCACAGAAGTATTTTGAAAAACTTCCGTCACTTGAATAACAAGAGCGCTGTCTTTGTTAATACAGCCCGCAAAAACATGCTTGCCTTCTTCTGCCATGACCGGCATGGATTCACCGGTAAGCGGCGCCGTATCCACTTCAGAAATACCGTCTACCACAACGCCGTCCAAAGGAATTTTTTCGCCGGGGCGCACCAATACATAAGAATCTAAAGCTACATTTTCCGGCTCCATATCTTGCACATTATGCCCTTTGGCATCGCATACATGGGCTATGGAAGGCTTGGCAGCCAATAAGGCGCGGATGGAACGTCTGGAGTTACCGGCGGCTCTTTCTTGCACATATTCACCAATGCAGTAAAAAAGCATAACGCCTACGGCTTCTTCCAAGTGCCCAATAATAATGGCGGCAATGGTGGCACCGCCCATAAGGGTAAATTCATTAAAAAAGTCTTTCTTTTGGAAGGATTCCCAGCCAGACATGAGTACAGAGTGCCCACACAGCACATAAGGAATGGCAAAGCAAAATAATGTAATAATGCGCCCAAGTGTTGCATTACTTTCCACTGCCGGCACAAAAGCTTCTGCCAACAAACCCACCACCATAAGCACAGCACATATGATCATGGTTTTCACTGTGGGGCCGTGCATTTCGTCTTCATGCTCATGAGTATCGGCTTTTTGCGTAGAAGTAACTTCAGCGGGGGCTTCTTCTATACTTTCTAAATACGTGCCTTTTTCAATATCATCCACCATCACATTCATGGCTTGTAAGGAAGGTTGTACAGCACTCTCAAGACGCAATTTGCGTCTTTCCATATCAATGCTGGCACCTACTACACCATCCATACGCAAAAGAGCTTCCTCAATGCGCGCAGCACAGCCACTGCAATGCAGCTTTTGCACGTGATAAAAATACACTTTCTCTTTTTGTAACTGAGCTACAATTTTTTTAACTTCTTCCAACTCTTCCACATAGGTGCCTTTTTCCACATCGTCCACCACCACATTCATGGCTTGTAGGGAAGGTTGTACAATGCTTTCCACACGCATTTTGCGTGTTTCCATGTCAATACTGACACCTTCTACCCCTTCCATGCGCAAAAGCGCTTCTTCTATACGTGCAGCACAGCCACTACAATGTAGTTTTTGTACTTTATAAAAATATACCATTACTCTATGTCCTCTGTATTTTTATTTTCTAAGGTTTCATCAGCTAAAGAATGAATATATGCAGAATGCTCTATTTCTAGGAGATGCTCATGCATATTTGCCCCCTTTTCTGCTTCTAAAACCTGTTTAAGACGTTGCTTATCCTCTAACACACGCGCACTGCCAGCAAGGCTTTCCTGCATCCACAACAAAGCCTTGGCTATGGACTCGTTGGCCGGCTTGGGCGGTAATAGATAATACGCCCAGCGTCCATTCTTCACACATTCTATGAGCTGACTTTGCCGTAAAATAGACAAATGCTTAGACGTGGTGGAAGGGGCTAAGTCCAATAATGCTGTCAATTGGCACACGCAAAGAGGATAATTTTTCAGTGCCATAAGAATACGCACCCTATTTTCATCACCAATGGCTTTAGCCAAATTACAAAAATGAAACATTATACCTCCTGCATTTCGTTAAAAGACGAAATATGATATATGTAAAAGATTGTCAACAATAGGTATTGTTTATAGATGGTAACATTTTGCTAATTAGTCGACACTGAAAAAGTACTTAACTGTCAGTAAAAATAGAATTT
>CAYJNA010000130.1:0-6171 GCA_964371225.1 uncultured Desulfovibrionaceae bacterium | reverse complement strand
ACGTTTATTTCTGGAAAAATTTATTAAGCTTTTAAAGCTATAAATTCTATCTTTACTGATATTTAAGTAGTTTTTCAGTGTCGACTAAATAGACGAGGCTTTAAAACGTATTTTCACTGTTTTTTAAGAAAGGCACACTCACTTCAAATACCCCCTTCGGGGACGCCGTAAGCAAGTAACGACTTTTTTAGGATGTGAGCAATGCAAGCAAGGCCATAAGACAAGATTTGCGCGGCATAAAATATGCCAGAACTTTTTTTACGGGGATGTAAAGTGAATGTGCCTTACTAAAAACGTATTTCAGATTTGACACATGAGCAGCTATTTTACAAGACACTTTGTAAAAGTTAAGCGCGCTGTAAATATATATTTTTTTTCATCGAAAAGAATACAGAGTTCCCCTTGCATCCTTTTCATAAGCTCGGATACAATAGAAAGTCCCAAACCAGATGAAGATTCATTTCTACTCTTATCAGCGGTATAAAGCCGAGTTGTCAGAAAAGTCACCATCGGTGACAGGTTTTCTTTTGTAACATTCTTTACTTCTATACCTATTTCTTTCTCTGTTTGAAAAAGTTCAAGCACAATTTCCGTATCTGGAACAGCATATTTATATGCGTTATCAATGATATTATCCATAACCCGATGAAAAATTTTAACATCGACAGCAGATACAAATGTTTCTTGTTTTACAATAAAAGTAATGGGGTACGGTTTAAGATCTAGAATTTGCGAAAGTAAAATTTTTATATTTACTTCCCGTAAATTCATTTTTATATCATCACTAATAATTTTACTATATAAAAACAAATCTGAAATAAGCTTTTTCAATCGTAAAGAATTTTTTTCTGCTATTTCTAGGTGAGAATACGCTTCATGATATGCGGGAATATTATTTTTTGCTAGATCAAGGTAACCTATGACAGAAGTCAAAGGAGTTCTTAAATCGTGTGAAATATTCGTTATAAGCATTCTTCTATGAAGCTCATGCGCGCGTTCTGCACGATTTTTTTGCCAAAGTTCGTCTTTTATTTCATTCACACTTTGTGCAAGTCTTGCCAATTCATGTGTACCATGAATGGGTATGGAGTAATTACTATTATGATCGGGTATTTTTTTGATTCCCTCTTCAATAACTTTAATATACGTAACAATTTTTGATATTATCCCAAAAGACATGACAAAAAAGGCCATAATAGAAAAAACGCCCGCAGTAATGTGGTGTGCTTCTGAAAGAATTACTGTCTTTACAGATTCAAAGAGGCTAAAACTTCCACTTTGTTGAAAATAGTGCGATACTCCCACAAGTGTTAAAAACAAGCCTACACTTATAAATGTGGAAAAAAACATTTGCAAAAACAAAGTAATATATAATGAGTTATTTTTTTTAATCCACACGATACCCTACTCCCCAAACTGTTTTTATATATTCAGGAGTTGTAGCATTATCTTCTATTTTATTTCTGAGATTCCTTATATGTACAGATACAGTGCTTTCGGCATTTAATGTTATATGCTCTCCCCAGACATTAGCATAAATTTGTTCTAAATTATATACTCTCTTCTGATTTTTTAAAAAAAGCTCCAGAATAGAAAATTCAATTTTAGTAAGCTTTACAGGAATACCGTTTTTTGTAATACTTCTTGCTGCCAAATTCATGACTAAGCCATTATAAGAGATTTCGTTTTTGTTTACTTTGCTAGTACTCGTAGACGAAATATTTTGCGTATAATACCTATATCTCCTAATATTGGCTTTAACTCTTGATATTAAATCAATGGGGTTAAATGGCTTGGTGATGTAATCATCGGCACCTGAAGAAAATCCGGTAAATTTATCCATATCTTCTGATTTTGCCGTGAGAAATATCACCGGTAAATTATATTTTTTACGAATTTCAAGACAGGTTTCCGTTCCATCCATTTTAGGCATCATGGAATCCAATATGACAAGGTCAATGGAGTTATCAATATCATCCGCTAATATTTCAAGGCATTGCAAACCATTTTCCGCTTCAAAAACTTCGTAAGAGTCGTTAAGTAAATACAATTTTATAAGGTTTCTAATGTCATTATCGTCGTCAACAACCAAAACTTTCATTACATACCTCTTCTAATTTCTATGGCGCTCATGCTGAAAAAACTTATTCTAATTTCTTTGTGTGAAATTTTATAAGCTAGTACGGTGTTCCTTTAAGTAAAGTAATAGTTTCTTTTCTATCGGGTCTACCCTTAGTAGGTATCACAGTAAAATAATCACTGTCTGCAAAGTTTACTTTACTAATCTCAGGATCTTTCACAATAAGTAAAGCCAGATTGTCTTTCAACGCCGCTTCAGCGGCAATCATAGCCGCAGTGCCGTAATGTATAGGCTCATCGGCATCATCTACCACATGCATAAGTAATGTTTGAAGTATTTTTGAATTTTCATTACTGGCTGCGCCAAAAATAGTTGTATAATCAACTTTAGCGCCCTTCCCTATCAAAAATTCAATAATGGTTGGATCCGCAGTATGCTTACTGGCAAGGCCTAGTATGGTGGCGCCATCATGTTCTGCCCGTTCATTATGTAAGTCTTCCCCTGCTATGATATTTTCTTTCACATCTTCAAGCGTAGCGACGCGCCAAAAATCTGCATTATAGAAATTATGTTTATAATTGTAAGTGGTTTGAGTATTTTTTTGTACAGCATACTTGGGCAAACCTAGATGCTTAGGTCTTTGCCCTTGCCCCAGCTTTGCCCCTGCATTTTCTAATAATGTTACCTTATCTTTCCATTGCTTATCATAATTTCCGGAATCATCGATAAGTATAGAAAGCGCTGTATCACCACTACTACTTTTGATATTGGGCAATGCCCCTTGCTGTAAAAGAAATTCCACCATGGGAACACTTATAAACAAAACTTTATGTAATGCAGTTTTATTATCTTTATTGAGCGCATTTACATTCCCACCTAGCTGTACAAGTTTTTTCAGCACATCAATATCACTAGCATTATACATGGCATCAGCCGTAATGGCGGCACCATGTTTTACAAGCTCTTCAATGGCTTCAGGTTTTGCATACCAAGCCAAGGCAAAAGCAAGAATGTTTACTTGAGAAAAGCGTTCAGCTTCAATGCCGTATTCCCATGTATTGATAGTGTTAATATCATACCCTTGTTTAATATGTTTTTTTACATCATCTGCTGTGGCTTCTCTCCAAAAGCCATATTGAAAAAACATATCGTCTTTCGTATATTCTTCAGCATGAGAAAAAGAATATAGAAAAGTAAAACATATACAAAATACTGCTGCCATAATTCTTTTATACATAAACACTCCTATTCTACTTCCACCACTTCTAATAAATCTTGCTTCAGTAACCAAAGGATATGCATGATACAATTTTCTTCATCATAAGCATCCTTTTGCATCTGCTGCAAAGCATTCAAAAGTGATTTGAAGTGACACGTTTTTTGTGATTTTTGTAATATTATTCGTACAAGATCGTTTTCTATTTTCAATGCCATGAGGGAAAAAACATTCCAAGTGGATTTTCCCTCAAGAAAAGCCTGTCCTAAATCTGTACACTGTAGCCCATGGTTGTCTTGCAAATGTCCGCTGGCATAACAGGCAAAAGCTTCGCCAAAATTTAAAGCAAAAGGATGCTTCGCTGCACGTATGGACTCTTCCTCTTCTTTACTTATGGGTGCTTGCGCCAGCTCTTGCCAAAATGTGAGCCATTGCTCTACTACAGCATCAAAGGTATAGAGTTGTGCAGCGCGTTTTTTCGCCGCTTCACCCATGCGTTTACGTAATGGTATATCCCCTACCAATTGTGCAATAGCTTCTTGAAGTTTCCCTATATTAATGGCAGTTTGTTGACTGCGCAGCAATTGGTGATGCCCATTACGCAATATTCGCGCTAAAGTATCCAATTTTTCCGTTTTAGCAGGTGCCAACGTGGGCACACGAAAGCCTGTTTCTCCATGTACCACAATGTCTTTATACCCGTCCCAATCACTGACAATGGCAGGTAAGCCGGCCTGAGCTGCTTCCACCAAGGTAAGGCCAAAAGCCTCTTGAATATTATCCGAGGGGGAAACAAAAACATCTGCCGCCGCAAAAATTTGTTTTTTCAACGTATGCGATGGATTAGCAGCAATGGCAAGTTGTATATCCCACGCTTTTGCAAGGTTCAAAAGCTCTTCTTTAGTGGGGCTATCTTCTTGCATGGCTCCGGCAATGAATAGTAAAATTTTACACTGAGGATCTTGCACCCGCAACCTACGCAAGGCACAAAATAGAGGCCGCAGATCCATTTTATCTACTTGCTGTATACGGCCAAAATATAACAACATGGTTGTATCTGCATCAAGCTGTAAACGAGCACGCAAGGCTGTGCGTAAGTCTTCATTTTCTCCAAGCTCAGGATTTGGTACACCTAGAGGAATGATTTTTACTTGCGGCTGACGCCATGTTTGCGGCAAATTATATGCAAGACGGCTATGCTCATACCGTGCTTGTACAATGGCTAAACTTGCCCTTGAAGAGCAACCCATGCCATCTCTGGGTGTACACCCCGGCCAAATATGCGCTAACATTTTCTCAGCATGTTCAACATAATTCACACTATGATTTATGGCAGTGACAGGAAAAATATGTGGTGCAAAAGCATTGCGCGCATGACAAAGAGCAGAAAATTCCGTCATGGGTCCGGAAAAGTGACACACAGTATAGGGCACTGTTTTAAGGTATTTTTCAAGACTAGTACGAGGAAAGGCTTTCAGCGCGTTACGCTCTAAAAGAGGCTTGGCATCGGGCATATTTTGCCAAAAAGTTAGTAAATCTTCAGGGTCAGGTACAAAAAAATGATAGCTTTCAAAAGGGTCACGCCTAAATAAAGCATTTATAAAGCCGCGATTAGCTTGTTTACGCCCAAGAATATCGCCACCTTCATAATAAGGATGCAAAGAAAGAAAAGTTCCTGCCATGGAAACCTCAATATATATTTTTCAAGCCTACGTGCAATATAAACCTTTTCAATACACAGTATAATACGCACCTATTTTAAACGACAATTTTTTCAGTGCCGAAAATAATGTATTTACATCAATACTTTTCCCACAGGAACATGCATACCCACTTCTCAACTTTTTTGCAAATTTCCCCAAAAAGCCTTGGAGGTAAAACTCCGAGAGGCATTAAAAGCAAAATAAGCATAAAAATACTATTATTTCAAATTATTACATTTCAATTATATATTTTTTAAATACATATGAAATAAGACTCCACATAATAAATTATGCAAGAGTCTTTTATATGAAGAAATAAAAAAAAAATACGCATAGCAACTAGTAAGACAAATCATAACAGTCTTCGCAAAAACATACTAAAAGACTAAATTTAATTTTATTTTTATAAGGTTTTATCACAAACTTTTATTGATTCAACTACACAATTATGCTATGAGAAAAAAGCTGGAATGCATATTCCTGCATTAGCTATCTCTGATAGCTGTAATTGTTTTTTGTGCTATCATTTCATATTTTTATAAATTTGCCATACGTTGTGGCCTACTCGCTAATTCATAAAAAACTACACATATCTAATTAAAACGAGGAGTTACTCATGTCATCTGCCTTAAATTTTATTGAAGATAATAAAGTCGTTAAGCAGTCCAGTTTTTTTACCATGCGTGCCCCCAGTAATGGGCGTTGGGTTTTAGCGTGTCAAGATGGTGATGGTACTATTTCTTATGGTACCGTGAGCGGTAACTCCACCACCTTTGTTATGGAGCATGGCACCTTTGTGGTGACATACCCTACAAGGTATACAGCCGGTGAAGAAGCTAAAGTGAGTTATACCTTTACCTTAACTTCCAAGCACGAAGATATACAAGATCTTGGAAAGACCGCTGATGACGCTGAGGCATTACATCTAAATTACTCCTTCGTTCAGCAAATACAAGGGCAAAATGGCGTAAATGATGTACCGCAAGGGCAAGAACCCCCAGCAACTGAGGCCATAACCGCCGTAGTGAACATAGCTATTTCCGGCACCAATGACGCCCCCACCCTAGAAATTTTGCAAGGCTCTGCTACTATCATTGATATGCGTGAAGATGAGGACAGTGCCTCTGGTAAAATTCTTGCCCATGACGTGGACGGTGATGCGCTTACCACAA
>CAYJNA010000129.1:0-6189 GCA_964371225.1 uncultured Desulfovibrionaceae bacterium | reverse complement strand
CACAAAAATACGCCAAATACAATTACCGCATCTGCATCAACACTCTTTAAGCAAAGCATTCAAAAAAATTCTGCACTAAGGCTTCATACCATCATCATGTGGTAAAAATCAAATCACCGGCATCCCCAAGACCGGGAATAATATAACCTTGCTCATTCAATGTGGCATCGATAGTACAGGTATATAGAGGGACATCAGGGTGTTTGTCTTCAACTGCGCGCACGCCAGCGGATGACGCCACCAAAAAAAGGCCATGGATATGCACACAACCAGCTTTTTTTAGTAAATCTATAGCTGCGACAACACTGCCCCCTGTAGCCAACATGGGATCTAAAATAAAGGCGTGGCGTGTATGAATATCATCCACCAGTTTATGATAGTAAGCCACAGGTTCTAATGTGTCTTCATCGCGGTAAAGACCAACCATACTTACCGGAGCCTGCGGAAAAATTTCTAAAAAGCCCTCCAGCATGCCTAATCCTGCACGTAGGATGGGAACAACAGTGGGGCTCTTGCCTTGCAGCCTTTGTACAGGCACTGTGCCAGAAAAGCCCTCCACAGTGCATGCTTCCAAAGACATATCTTTTGTTGCTTCATAGGTAAGATAACGGCATAAATTTCTGACAAGAAGCCGAAAATTCGGATTTTGTGGACGCGCACGTAACAGCCCTAAATCATGTTGCACTAGAGGATGCTTCACTACAACAGCCATACAAACTCCTTATTTTTTCTCATTTAAGCTCCAATCATACGGAAGCCATTCAATTTTAAAGTTAGAGAATTTTTTTTGAGCATACTTTTCCGCAAAAGCCAGCACAGAAAAAAAGTCTTCTTTATACCATTTTAGTATGGAAGAAAGGTGAACAGTATTTTTAGCAGAATCCACACGTAAACCATGTGGACCAGAAAAGAATTTATACCCTTGATCATCCAACTGTTTATGAAGATTTTGCCCTGTGTAAGCTTCTGAACGCAATGGAGGGCAACTTTGAGCGGCACAAACCAATGCTAAGTGAATGCGCGGTTCTTGGTAGTCTTTACGAATAATATCATGCTCTAAGTTATCAAGACTTATGAATTTGCCAAAAAGCAATACAATTTCTTTTTTCCACGGGCCAGAAAAAAGTGATCCTATATCCTTGATGGATTTGAGAGGATAATTGTCAATAATTAGCTTTAAGGTAGCAGCATTATATAAATTTATTAAATATGCAAGCTGAGCATCTTTAGACCAAGAAGTAAATTCTTGCTTTGAAACCCTTGCCATTTGCTGCAAATAAGCATCCAAAGGCGCACGCTGGGCTTTAAGGCTTTTATAATCTACCATACCTTGATGTACATAACGTTTTAAAAGAGTATCGTAAGAGGCATGAATATCGGCAGCCTGTGTTGGAATACTGCATAAAAGCAAAAAAACTACTGCAAGCACAGAAGAAATATTTTTCATGTTTTTTCCTTTTTGTACATACATCACATGCACTTGTTTTTTTATTATTTTACATACTGAATTTTCAACTCAGTATTACTACTAAAACATATTTTCACGTAATTATCACAAAGATATGCTTGCTCAAAATATCCTTCTAGGGACACCAGAAGCACCTTCTGGCTTATTTTACGCCATGGCAAGCCATACACAAAGTATGGTTTATAACATTGCATTAAAAAAGAATACGTTTAATGTCTAGGCTTTGCTTGATACCATAGTACATATCTTTATTCTCAATAAAATTCATTATAATTTTCGAGTATATGTTTTATTTTTACTCGTAGTTATATTATTATTCAATGCTTACTACATTAGAGAATACGGGCACAAAAAATTACCGATACATGTGGTATATACCCGTGCATTCGGTAATTTTGTATGACTTCACATAAAATTCTTTTCACTCTATATAAATATAAACCTATAAACAGAGCTTCATTTATAATTACCCTGCCACAGAAAAGTCATCTTTTTTATTAAGGAGCCACATAAACAGCCCCAAATGATTAAGCCCCGTTTCGCGTAATGCATCCATATTACGCATCACCCAGCGACCCATGCGTACGGAAAAAGAAAAGCCATTGGCATGTTCAAGAGCTAAAGTACACTGCGGTTCAAAAACACCTTTCCAACCTTCTTTTAACTTTTCTATATCTACCAAAGCTTCTTTACAGCATACCCGCATGCCTACATGGTTATACAAAGGTGTAAAAAAAGTATCTGTAAAATAGTACGGTGAGCAAGATAAGGTTGCATGGCATTGAGCCGTATGATTTTTTTTAAAATTTCCAGAAATACAATTACTATTATCATGAAAAATTTCTTTCACAAGTGACACAATAGAATGAACATCACCATTGCGAGGATTTATGGGCTCATAATTTTGCATGAGCATGTGGGACAAACTATCTCTAATATAATTACCTTGTCCGCTGCAAGTAATAGTAATGAAATGATTATCATCAGACTTGCTAATAGTACAGTCGTGTACTAATTCTTCTATGGTATAGTATTTTGGTTTTTCAGAAAGCATATTTATCATATGCAATTTTGTAAAAGTTCTATTTAAATCATGAAAAGGTATTTTGTAGGTAAGTGATTTCAGTCTTAATATATCCTTAAAAAGATATTGAATTTTATATTTTGAAACCATAATCCATCTCTCCTACGTACACATTACAGCGCACTTTGTATCATTCTGCTATACAAAGGATTCATCAATAATAAAAAAAGAAAAACTATATGAAAAATATTTCAAAATTCAAAACAGTCTTAAAACTGTCATAAGCATCTTTATCGTAGATATTTAAATTGTATGAAATAAGAAAAAAAGACGAGATCTTTTTATGTCAGCTAATTTCCATACAAAAAGAGCAACCTCAAGGCCGCTCTTTTTATAAGCACGTTAAAAAGCTCTTGTTTGCGGGTCAAAATCTTCTGTGACAATGAGAACTTTTTTATCTTCCGTAGTGTGCAGCTTATACGCCGTATCACCCACCACTTTCTTAGCTTTGCGTAAAACTTTTTCCCAGCTTTCCCAATAGTTATGATTCTCGGGGCCTTTTTCTAAGGTGCTAATATGCGTGTGACAGATACCCCACTTTTCTAAGTCGATACTACGAGATACCCATTGTGGAATGTGTAAAGAAGTTTTCATATGCCACCTCCGATGTAATATTTAGATGGATAAATTTATCCTTGCATAAATTCTTTCATATTACTCAATAAGGCAACGGTATTACAGACGGTGATAGCGGCTGCTGAACTCACCAATACCTACTAAAGAAATAAGTCTTCATTACACTTTGTCAAAGTAATTATTCCATAAAACTGACCCATTTGCCCCTGTAAATAAGGTATGCATTTGAAATACTTTGTAAACACTTGTGAATCATTATACATTTCCTAAATACAAATAAAGCAATTGTGCAAAGACAAAGTACAAAATAACTTTATAAGACTCCACATAATGAATTATGCAGAAGTCTTTTTTATTTTACAAAAAAAGCCCCCATACACAAAATGCATGGGGGCTTATATAAGACTTACGTGAAAAGATTACGTGTTGAGAAGGGTGCTTTGAATAAGAATAGTCATCTTATCGCCATCGGCATCATCCTTGGTGAATTCAGTATAATCACCAACAGTAGAATGAGTAGCTGTCCAACCTTTATCCGTAAGGTCTGTTGTAACGTCAATGGACTTATCTTCATCTTTTTTGCCACTTAAGCTTTCTTGCAAGAGTTTCGCCGCTTGAATAGTGTCATTATCAACACCATTTTCACCGTACATAAGAATCTCTATATTAGATGCCTTTGCTTCATTCACTAAGTCAGTTGTAACAGTTTTTATATTGGCTAAAAGAATATCAATGCCATCACCGCCATCCATCTTGGCCACATCATTAAGAGTGAGCGCGTTCATGGCATCAGTATGATAGACAATTAAATCATTGCCATCGCCACCACGGATACTGATGTCATCGGCATCAGCAAAGAGAATATCATCTCCTTCACCGCCAAAGAGGGAATCTGCACCAGCACCGCCAGAGATGGTGTCATTACCAGCGCCGCCGTAGACAATATCGTTACCTTCACCGGCGTTGATGGTTTCATTACCACGGAAGCCAACGAGTAAATCACTATCTTCTGTACCGGTTAAAGTTTGTGGTGTCGTTGGAGCTGATGCACCAGCAGCTGCCACTTCAATGGCAGATTCAATGGAATCACCAATTTTAGCAAGTGTATTTACATCTGCTGCAAGCATATCTTCAATCAAATTGCCCTCTGTTGCATCAGGATCTAAATGCTCATTGGCAGCCTTTAACACAAGTGCTTTAAGTTCATCATTGGCAAGACTGGCTTCAATATCTTCAAAGACCGTGCCAAAGATAGTACTAATTGTATCAGCGTCAACATCTGTATAGTAGGCTTTTCCTTCATTTCCATTGGTAGCAATAATCTTATCAATTTGAGATTTATCAAGATCATCACCATAGCCTATAACATAAATGTCCGAATCTTGATTTTTTACCAATTCTTGTGCAGCTTTAAGAGCTTCCGCATTAAGGGCATTGGAGGTATATGTTCCTGAACCATCAAGGCCAATAGTACCAATCGTTAGCCATAAGTCGTTAGCATCACCTGACTTATCAACAACCCTTACCTGTAAAGTAGGTGTGTTAATAGTGCCAGAGCTTTGATGATCTACTAAACGGAAAGTGTAGCCATTTTGCTCCCATGGTGTGCCAGCAAGGTCTTTCCCTGTTACGTCCACGTTAAGTATGGTATCTTTAGGATTTTGGTTAGCAATTTTCTGACCAAACTCGTTATTTAAATACCAACCATCCTCTTGAGAATCAAATAAACCTCTAGCGTCATACCTTACAATGGTCGAACCATCTTCTGCCTTATACACATATCTAAAATCATCAATAACCTCATTTACTCTTTCTCTTTCGATAAAAGTATATTCTTTATTGCCGTAGGTAAACGACTCCCTTGTATAACGTACGGTGTCTTCCATGCTGTAGGTTGATTCGCCATCTGTTAACATAACAGTTACGTTCTTACCGTCAGGCTGTGTGCTAAACCACCCTTCTGCAGAGCTAAAAGCAAGGTCATGGTTAGAACCACCTTCCCCTTTACCCCAAAGACTATTTAAGTCTAACTCACCGTTTTTATCTAAGTAATTAGCATATATCTCTTCTAGACTGCTAAACACAACTCGAGCGCCAGTGTCATAGTCAATAAGGCAAATATTTACATCCACACCTTGCTTGTCGTCCAAAGTTTTAAGCTGCGATACCATTTCTTCAAGTGCATCTTCAATGGCACCCATATCACTGTTCTTAAAACTACCGGAGCTATCCACAAGAAGAGCCACGTTCAATACAGAGCCAGCTTCAATTTTTTCATTGTCAGAACTTAAAATAAGTTCTCCTGGCTTTGTATCGGACAATATCTCGAGATTTACAGTTTCAAATTCTGAATCTTTGTCGCTATCTGTAACTTTAAAGGTAAACTCTACACTACCTTCTGCGCCTGCTTTAGCTTCAAAGGTGTACCCAATAACTTCGCCCTGAGCATCTTTGCTCAGAGAGACATATCCACTACCAATATCATAACGACCATCGGCAAGGGGATTAACAACAGTGTCATTTTCATCAAGTATTTGGAAAGAGGTTTTACCGGTCTCATTATCTGCGCCAAAGGAATAAGAAAGGTCACCGCTTACTGTATTTCCTGCAAGCACATTACTATCAGCAGGATCAGTAACAGTTAAGGTAGGTCTATCATCCACAATGTCTATGGTAATTTGTCCTGTTGCAGTATCAGAGGCAGCAGTATTTGCGTCACTGTCAGTTACCGTGATTGTGAAAATATCTTTCAAATTTCCTGCAAGGGGTTGACCATTTATATCCAAATGACTTTGTGCGCCATCTTGAACATATGTATAAGAAACAACACCATCCACTATGGAAGTAATTGTGAGGCTACCAAACGCTGTGGTGTAAACTTTATTTACAGCAATTTCTTCACCATTAATTTTTACAGTAGTTATTCCATCACCTACGGTATACGTAAAGGTACCGTCGACAGATTGTGCACCATGACCTACATTATCATATGTGGTATGCTCACTCTCACTCACGTCAATGGTGGGTGCATCATCAACACCATTAATGGTGACGGTGATTT